>CAZHVE010000084.1:0-8234 GCA_964535705.1 uncultured Flavobacterium sp. | reverse complement strand
TTGAGCACATATCTTCATAAGCAGCAGCAATCGTTTTCAGCATCAAAGGGTTTGAATTATAAGCCCATGTCATCATAAAAACAGGTTTTGCGCCTTTACTTCTAATGAACTCAACCATTTTTTTACTTGTTTCGTAGAACGTATCGGCCTCTTTGGTTGTTGCTAAACTATGGTGATTTAATACTACATAATCAAATTTTTTCTTAGCGAGTATGTTAAGTGTTTCTGTACCATTCTCCCCCTTTAAGTGCTGTGATAAATTGGAACCTCCTACCAAGGAGTGTCTGGTGTCAATGTAAACCTTATCGCTATAAGCTGACATTTCATTCACTACTTCCGGGAGGTTGTAATAGTATGAAAAGCTATTTCCTACAAAAAGCACCCGTATGGTATCTTTCTTCACTTGAGCGAAGCTACTTTGCGTATAGATTCCTATAAAAAGTACTATTAAAATTTTTCTTAGTTTCATAATTTACAAGTAAATTTAGGATTCAACAGATTCAAGTTCTGATGAAGGACCTGCGCTAACAAGGTACTTTCCTTATTCAGTATCGGTGTACTGTTCAAAATTTTTGATGTAAAGGGAAGCTATCTTTGTCAAAATAAATGACTGAAATAAAACAAGTTAAATTTTAATTTTAATTATTTAAACAACTTGTAAAAAAGATTATATTTATTAAAATGGTTTTTCTAATTCTACTGGTATTGGAATAGACACCACTTCGGCTTCGGGGTCAATGGATTTGAACTCTGAATTAGTCGTTTCCTCAATTGCCATAAATTCATTTTCTGATTTTGAAATTACAATAGCAGCTACTCCATTTCCAATAAAATTGGTAATGGCTCTCGCTTCGCTCATAAATTTATCTACTCCAAGTAAAAAAGCTAATCCTTCTACTGGTATTTTATGAATGGCTGTTAATGTGGATGCAAGAATTATAAAACCACTACCCGTTACACCAGCAGCCCCTTTAGAAGTGACCATAAGCAGTCCTATTATAGTCAAAATTTCTCCAATACTAAGATGTACATTATAGAGCTGCGCCAGAAAGATAATAGCCATAGATAAATAAATGGAAGTTCCATCGAGATTGAAAGAATAACCAGTGGGAACTACGAGCCCCACAACAGATTTACTACAACCCATTTTCTCTAACTTTTCCATTAAATTAGGCAAAGCAGCCTCAGACGAAGAAGTTCCTAAAACAATCAAAAGTTCCGATTTGAGATATTTGATAAAATGCCAAATATTTACTTTGTAGTATCTTAGAATACTGCCTAACACAATGAAAATAAACAAAAACATCGTGATGTAAAAAGTAATCATCAATTTACCTAAAGGGATTAGCGTATGTAAACCAAATTTACCAACTGTATAGGCCATCCCTCCAAAAGCTCCTAGAGGGGCTAGATACATAACCCACTTTAACATGGTGAAAACCACTTTTGAGCATTTATATAAAAATGCTACAATGGTTTCTCTTTTTTTGGAATAATTTAAAATAATACCCACAACAATAGCGACTAATAAAACCTGTAATGTAATATTGTTCATAAAAACGGATACCCAGTCAAAACCAGACGTTTTATCGGTAGAAGTATACTCGCTAGCATCCTGAATATTCAAACCTGTTTTGTCTATTTTTCCGGGCTCAATTACAATAGCAACAAAAATACCTATGAGTAAGGCCAAAGTAGACACAATTTCAAAATAGATTAATGATTTTAAGCCTATTCGACCTACTTTGCTTAAATCGCCCATGCTACTTATTCCCAATACGATGGTCAAAAATATAATTGGAGCGATGAATATCTTAACAATATCAATAAAAGTATCGCCAACAATCTTCATTTCAATAGCTTGTGAAGGATAATATTGCCCCAACAAAACACCTATTATAATTGCGATTAAAACCCAAAAAGTTAAATTTGTAACTATTTTATTTACTGTTTTCATGATAAATTGAATCTATGAAACCCTTCGTTTATTTTAATAAACAAGCAAAAGGAAACTTTTTATGTTTTATTTAAATTTAAAAAACGACTTGAATTGCAAATTGTGCCGTTATAGTGTTGACTTTTTCAATAGCACTAGATGTAGTATTAAATTTATCTCCATTATTTGACGAAACCGATGATTGTATTTTAAAATTATTCCCTTTAAAATATTTTGTGAATCCAATAGTATAGGCTTCTTGATCTAATAACAACGAGGCGTTGTTGTCAAATTCTTGGTTTAATTTTTCATATTTTAAATCTAGAGAGTATCCCGATTTGGTAACATAGCCTGCTTGAACATTATAGCCGTCTCCTAAAACTAAATATTCACTAATTTCTGTTAGATACAAAGGCCGTGTTGCTCCCGCATTCAAGAAAGTATTGTCTAAAGTTGTTGCCGTAGTATTCACATATTCAGCAAGCAATGAAAACCCCTTATACTTAAATAAAATATCTTCATAAAATTTTCGGTAGTCTGGAAGTTTTACTCTTCCAGTATTGCTGTAAAGAACAAAATCACCATGACCTTCCCCAACTTTGTTACTAGCTCCAATATTATAACTACAGGCTGTACCAACTAAGACTTTTAATTTGTCTTCATGTTTCAAATCAGCTATATACCCATCATTCCCTTCTTTGAACTTGCCTAAAGGGAGTATGTCAACACGACCTCCATATTTTAGTCCTCCTTTATCTATATCTCTAGAATCGGCTCCAAAAGAATTTAGTCCATCGCCAGATGTAACCGCTATTTTTGGTTTTATGAAGAAGTCCCCTTCCTGAAATTCACTTTCAAAAAACACCCCAAATTCTCTACCTAAATTAGAAAACTCTGTGCTAAAAACACCTCTATCTACAAACTGTAATTTGTCTTCGAAGAAAGTCAGTTCTCTATTGTTTGTAAAGGTTTGTTTCTGTCCAAAAGTAATTTTCAAATTAGAAATAGGGGCATAAGCCACCCATGCATCTAAAAGAGGCTTGCCATTACTAAAATTATTTTGAACTAAAAAAGACACTTTTTCTTTCAGCATACTGCCAGAAAGAGTAAAATAGGCATTTCTTGCATTCATGTAATTATTAGCAACAAGTCCTACTATTTTTTCGTGTTGATAAACGCCTTGAATAAATCCACCTATCTTAAATTTATAATCGCCATCGTTTACATTAAATCGCAAACCATCTCCTAACTGAAATTCTTTTGACTCCGTTTTTATTTGAACCTGCGCTATTGCATTAAATCCAAATAGAAACAGAAATGCTGCTACGATTGTTTTTAGTTTCATTTTTGTGTTATATTTTTTCATTATTTAAGTATCTATAGATTGGTAATTCTTTATTTAAAACGGTATCGAGGACTTGAAATTTTATAAATCCATTTTCGCTTTCAGGTTCTAAAACCTCAGTTGCCATCTTGCCATTTTTTTGATTCAAATAGACAATAAAGGTTCCTTTTGGAAAGGATTTATCTGATATTGAAATTGATGTTTCTACCTTTTGTGACTTGTAACCTTCATCCTCTTCTGGACTTAAAGATCGGAATGTAACTATATATTTCTCAACTTGTAGCGTTTTGTCTTCTTTGAGTTCTTCTAAAGTTAGACCAAGTATGGTTAATTTTTCGGTTAATTTTTTTTGTTCAGCAAGAATTAAATAGGCAAAAGGCCTTTTTCTTTCTAACACAGGTTCAGCTTTAAGTGCATTATTGACCTTAATGTCCAAACTGGTTTCCATATTATCTCTCAAGTTTATGGCTCTAATGGTTTGATTTTCTTGTGGTTTTTTGCAAACTACTACTAGATTTTCGGGCTTTGAACTTTCTGAAATTTTTAATACTTCTTTAATTATTGTAGCATCTTCATAGGCTGTTTTTAGAAAAGAAGTCGCTATTAAAAATGAAGTGTTTATTCTTCTTTTAAAAGATGTTTTTTGAAGGTTAACCCCTCTAATTTCAATCAGTGATGAAATACAATTAGTTAAAGCAAAAGAGGTGGTACTTGACCGAGCCTCCGTTGTACATTGTTTGAAATTTAATTCATTGTTTTGTTTATCAGTAGTAATATAATCTCTAAAACTAAGTTTATTTGTCTCTAATGTTTTTTTTGCATTTTCAACAAAAACATTTTTGGTGTACTCTCTTAAATTTTTTGAGAGATTCAAATTTCCGGAAAACATAAACATGGCATCATAAATAGAACAAATGCCATCGGTTCCTAATTCGTTATATTCTTTTCTAAAAGGTCTGTATTCATGAAAATCGACGGCTACCTCTGCTCCGAAATTGCTAAAAGCTTTCTTTAAATAATTACTTTCTGGCGCCAATAATTTTACCTGATCCCGATTTAAATCTAAGCCATCGGCAGCATAGCGATCTTGTTTTTCATAACCATCAATATTAGCCATAGGAACTACGGTCAGCGTAATTTTATCTAATAAATAGGAGTAACTCGGGTCGTTTAAAATTTTATCCATTAGATACAGCATGGTTTCTGTTCCAGCTGGTTCATCGCCATGAAGCCCCCCTTGGAACCAAACTTTTATTTTTTCTTGTCCGTTATCGCGATGTAGAACTAGCATCGGAATCTTTTTCTTTTTTTGACTTTCGCCAATAAATGAAAGAGCCATTTCAGCTGGATGTGCCACTACTAATTTATTGATGTAGCTCATCATATCCTCATAATTAGTAAACCCTTTTTTGCCAAAAGCAGGAGTATTTATCTCTAAAACAGGATCTGGAAAAAATCGTTTGGTAATTTCATCATTTTGAGGACTGAATTGTCCAAAGACAGACAAGCCAATCAGGATGGTAAAAAATAAATAGTTGAGTTTATTTTTCATCGTATCAAAATGATATAGTTGTCATTAATCTGGTTAAAATTTCATCCCCCTTTATCGGAAGTGCATTAACACTTGTAGATCCCGGTTTTGCATTAATATAGGTACAATCCAACTGTATTTTAGCGCCATAATTTCGAGCTAAATATTTTGTGATTCCCAAAGTATAGTAGTGAGAACGATTGTAAAAAGTAGCATTATTCAAAAAAGAATTTGCCTCAGGTTCTAAATGTGCAAATCTCCCGTCAATAGATATATTGTTTTTGAAAATATAGCCCCCTTGAATATTATAGCCTTTACCCACCATCATTCTTCCATTTATATATTTTTCAACATCTTGAATTCCATTGACCAAAAAATCTGGTGAGGTTGTGCCATCGGTTCTTACTCTTTGAGTAATTCCATAAGGAACTCTTGAGGATGCATTAATATATTCTCCTAAAACGGAATATCCTTTGTATTTAAAAAGAAAATCGATACCAAATTTTGAATAATCAGGTAGTAGTTCTTTATTATTAACATCTAGGTAAAGTATCTGTCCGCTTTTACTCCCTCTTCTATCGCTTATACCTTCGTTGTAACTATAGTTTACTCCTATAGCAAATTTTGGAGTCAATTCCCTTACTATATCCGCTTGGCGGTATTGCCCAAAATTGCTGAATAAACCAAAAGGTAAATAATCAATTCGTCCTCCATATTTCAACCCTCCATAATCTTTATTAAATACATTAATTCCATCACCATTGGTGATAGCAATTTCTGGTTTTATATACGAATAACGCGAAATTTTATAGGTTGATTCAGCAAAAAATCCAAATTCACGTATAGAGGCGAATGCCGATGTCAATGGGCTTCGATCAACCAATTGGAGCGTGTTAGAACGCATTCCAAGTTCTCGATTGTCTGTAGGTGTTCCTTTTTGACCAAAGGTCACTTTAATTCTTTTGGTTAGATCATAGGCTACCCAAGCATCGAAAATCAAACTTGAAGAGGACGCATCAGCATCTCCTTCTCCTCCACCCGTTAAATCAAGTTGCAGTCTATAAGACAATTTCTCTTGTGCGGAATTTCCCGAAAGTTGCACACGGGCTCTTCTCATTCTAAATCGGTTATAGAAAGTAGGATCCGCATTATCAACATATTTTCGAGTTTCTAAATAGGGTTGAACATATCCTGTAATTTCCATTTTGTAACCATCACCTTTGCCTGAAAATTCCAAGCCTTCTCCAAATTTGTATTTGTTAAGTACAATTTCTTGGGCAGTCGAATATTCTGCAACGAATAGTAATATCAATACCAATGTTAGTATCCTTTTTAGCTTTATCATTATTTTGCTCTAACTTGGTTAAATTAATTTCTGATATTCCATCTTGTATCTACTCTCAAACCATCAATAATGAAATTTGGAGAAATGACATTATCTTGCCTAATAGCTACTCTCCCCGGTAGGATGTCAACAGAAGCTGTGTCTTCGATTCCGATAGTTGGAGTGCTAGGCTCAGTTTTATAACTGGAGCTTGCATTAAAAACATATAGGCTTGTTTCGTCCCTTCCAAATGTAGAGCCGCTAGCATTAAGTGTTCCAGCAGGAATAATATTGTATTTTATAACAATAAGATAGGTTTCGCCATAGTTGTATACTGGAAGTGTAGATTTAATAGTTAGGTTGGCTGCAAATCCAAATTTAAATTTAGTAGGATCTGTAGTATCTTGATTTATTGATAATTTACCTCGATAGGAAGTGTCTGCAGTGTCATTGTTTCCAAAAGCAAAAAAGTATTCATTGATTAATGTTGAAGGTGTTGCTTTTATCAAAAAGGAGGCATAAACCGTTCCTGAAGTAACGGTTGTAAACTTTAAGGAAACATCCTGACCAATACTTGTTACGCTAGCCGCATTTCCAATATCAGACCCAAAGTAATTTGGGAAAGCTAAACCAGGACTAGTGTTTTTAATAGGATTGGTAGCAGTACTACTATGTGCTATCCAACCATTAGCTGTTAAATTAGAACCGTCTGTACCTAAAAAGTTGTCTGCAATAATATTGGCAGGAGGAATTATAACATCTAAAGTCGCAGAAACACTAGCGGTATCATAAGGGTTGCTCTTTTCTTGAGTCGCGGTAATTGTAGTTGTTCCTACACTCAATATAGTCACCATACTTCCACTAACTGTTGCCACAGATGGATTACTACTCGTATAGGTAAAAGTCCCTATACTATTTGAGGTTGGTGCCGTTAGTAGAAAAGGAGTATCCCCAATAAATTTTAACGGTACACTAAAAACACCTAATGTTGCAGGTTCAAATTCTGTTACACTAAAATTTGCAGTGGTTGATACTTCAGCATACTTTTGATAGTCCGATTGAGTGGCTGTTATAGTTGCCGTTCCAATTCCTACAATAGTAAGGGTTGAACCATTAATTACCGCTACTGATGGATTGCTACTTTGGTATGAAAACGAACCTTGTCTACTAGACGTTGGTGGAATTAATTCAAATGGAGCACTTGACAATTGCTTCGCTGGAACATTAAATGATCCCAAATCAGTAGAAAGCCCCACCCTAACATCTTCGGTACTACAAGAATAAATAAATAAAATGGAGAATATAAGTAATACGTATTTGTGGAATAATTTCATACGGCGATTAGATAAATATTAATTGTTTTTAATGACTATTTTTTCAACAGAAGTTGCTTTGTCTGTTTTAACTTTAGCAAGATAAATTCCTGTTTTTAAGGAGTTAATTTGAAGCATATCTGAAATTGAGTTGGCAGAAAAAACCTTTTTGCCTACTAAATCATAAATTTCAACAGACCTTTCGGAACTGTTATCTGAACTTATGTATAAAACACCATTATATACAGGATTTGGATATAGAGTATATTTTTTAGAGATATTGTTTTTAACACTTAATGGGTCATTTTCCCCAATAGCAAAATCTCCAAATGCAGTAATGCCAATTGCTGTTGCAGCGGTAGCTGTGGGAGTTTCCGAAACACTGCTAGTTGACCAAGTTGAACCATCAAATAATCTAATTTTATAATTCGCCGGTGTTGAACCTGCATCAATATCAGCGCTTGAATAATTGAAAAGAGCATCATACGTTCCAAAACTGCTCAAGGCATCATTAACCAAAGTCCACGATTTGTTTACACTTTTACTTCCATCAAGACCTGAGGTAGCAATTTGTGGATGGTCAGCAATATTAATTTTCGCGGTTAATCCACCCGAAACCGAAGTATTTCCGGAGAACGTTAATGTCAATGGTGTATAATTATTAACATCCCCTAAAGCATACACGAAGGTTGGACTAGCACTTGAAGCGGTTAGTTTTTTCAAATTACCTACAATCCATCCCGTAGCTTGTCCCGCTCCTATAATAGTTCCTGAATTTCCTATAA
>CAZHVE010000083.1:0-8587 GCA_964535705.1 uncultured Flavobacterium sp. | reverse complement strand
AATAACAAACTAAAAATTAGAAAATTATGGTAAGGAAGTTGAAAGTATTTAGTAATTAATTTTTGGTTTGATTTATTATTATTGTAGTAAACTGATAACATTTATATTAGATTAAAAACCCGTTGTGTGTAATTAGTTTTTGATGATAATTTTTCGTCACTTCGAGTGATTTTCAACAGAATATAGTATCGAGAACAAGGAAAATTTCATTAAAAAAGGTTCTCGATACATTTTTTGTTCCGTTTTACTACACAAAAAATACTCGAACTGACGTTTTTAATAATTACACCCAACGGGTTAGATTAAAAGTATTAATAAAAACCAAATAGCCCAATTATATCGATATATCTAATTTTTTATAACTTGAAATGCAATTTATAAAAACAACCCGCTATTAAATTAATTTGGAGGAATTTAGACCAAAAAAAAAGCTACCTGAAAACAGGCAGCCTCTAAACCAAAAACAAACTTTACTTATATTTTTACAAAGATATTGGTGTAATACTTTTTACCATCTTGATTTTTTCTTATTGAAATTCCAAAATGAGTATAATCACCTTCTATATTTTCTTTATGTGTTGGGCTATTCAACCAGGCATTTACTACCGATTGCGGTGTGTTATAATTATAGGCAATATTTTCGCCTACTCTTTTTGCCCCCAAAACAGAAATTAGATTTTCTGATCTCGAAACAAAGTCATTATGATTAACCACATTGTTACTAATCATGTAATGATCATGCTCTTCTGATTTATAGGAAATATGATTTATTTGTTGCAATGCATTTAAGCCGACACTTAATCTGTAGGTGTTAATTAAATTCATAGCATCTAATTCTGATGAATCATAGCTATAATCCATAACTTTCATTGTAGATGTACTAGAACTTGGAGTCTCTGAACTATCAGATGAACAGGAGTTCATGGAGTATACTATTGCAACTAGCAATAATACACGAAGTAATTTTGCTTTCATAATAAAATAGGTTTAAGTTTAAAGTAGATTGTGGGGCAAACTCCTTTAGGGTTATTATTAAATTAAAGTAGATTGTGGGGCAAACTTCTTTAAGGGTATAATTGATTGTAAGAACTTGTTTTTATTTGATATGTAAATATACATACATAATCGTTTAAGTGTAAAATATAATCGATTAAATACACAATAAAAACAATTATAAATATATTTTTCTTACAATTTATAGCATAATTTTAGTGTAGTAGGTTTTAAAATAATTTTGAAGCATATTTAAAATACCAAATGATTTAAATTCGAGTAATTAAAAAAAGGATAAGAATAAGAGAATTAAAATAGGGAGTATCCAATAAAGTTTAAGTAAAAGGTACTATGTCATTAGATTCTGTCGTAAAAAAAAAATCGGTTTTAGGCCTATTTGGAAGGTATTGGTTCTTCTATTTTAATATACTTGATATTATGTTTACCACAATAACTTGTATATAAAAAAACCCCGATTCTTGAGGAATCGGGGTTTTGAGGATAATGTCTGAATAGATAACTATTTTTTTATTTTCGCTTTCAATGCTTTGTATTCCTCGGTCATTTCTAACGCACTGTAAACATTCATAAGTGTCTTAGCAACATCAATATTGGTCGGATCGATATCAACTGCTTTTACAAGATAAGGAATAGCACTTCTAAACAAATCAAACCTTTGGTTTTTTAGAACATCATAACGTTTCATATCCTTAGTGGAAGTCCCTAATTTATTCATCTCGTCAATGATTACCTTTTCATCCTCCAATTTTAAAGCAGCCAAGTTGATATAGGCATTGATATAATTAGGATTAATTTCCATGACCTTTTTATAATAATTCTCTGAGTCAATTGCAGCTTGTAAGGCTTCCGCTAAAGCCTCTTTTTCAGTTTTACTAAAAACTTTTGCTTCTTCTGCTTTACCAGATTTCAAAGCTTTTAGAGAAGATTCATGTGCGGAATTAGCCGCAATATCTGCTGCTTTTTTTGCATTTGCACTAAGCACAGCTAAATTAAAAATTAAATCCGCATCATTGGGATTTTTAACCAATACCTCGGAAACTAATTTTTTGTAAGTTTCAAAATCTTTTGTTTCTAGATATAAATTGGCCTCAGCCAAGGTCAACGAACTATCATCTGGATTTGCTTTCCTTGCTTCGGAAATTGCTTTTTTGGCTTCTTCCGTTTTTCCGTTTTGGATTAAAATCAAGGCAATGTTTTTGTTGATTTCACCTCTTTTTGAAGGAATAACTTCATTTCTTGGTTTTTCATGCGTTCCTATTTTTACCACTCGATCCCTATCTTGTGTATTTGAAAACAAATCCTCTTGGCCAGTTAATTTATTTATAGCTAAATAATTCACCCCTTTACCCGAGTAATTCAAATCTTTCAATTCGACATATAATTTGAGTGCAGCATCAAAATTTTTGGCATTTACATAGGTTGAAGCGGCATAGTATAAATTCAAGGTGTCCTTCTTATCCAATAAGTAAGCATCGTATAATTTTTGACCACCTTGTCTATATTTAACATACCGGATTTTTTCACATCCAGACAAATCATCTTTTAACTTTTCAATTAGCTTTTCATTTTCAGCATTTAATTTTAATTTATAATTTTCGATTTGTTTATTTGTACTAAAAGTACAATCTAAAACAGCTTGATCAGCTCCTTTAGTGTCAGCGATCGCACTGTTCAATAATTTATATTTAATGTCAAGAATCGAAGCAGTGGCTTGAGAAGAATACTTATCTTTTCCAGAAGCTTTTTCAACCGCCAATAAATTTTGATAGTCTTTAGCGGCTAGAGAAAGATTTTTTCCTTCTTCCACGTTTTTATTTGCCAAGTCTAATAAAGCATTTCCTTTTACAAAGAAATACTGCGCTTTTTCAGCATCAGTAGCATTCGGAATTAAAGATTCAGCACCCTGTAAAATAGAAACTGCTTCCGATGAATTACCCCCTTTTAATGCTTTTTCGGCAGCTTTGATTTGATCCTTCTGGGCAAAAGCAGTCACAGATATCAAAAAGGCAGATGCAAGTATTGCATATTTACTTTTCATATTATTTTATTTATGATTTTTTTTTAATTAATTATAATATCTATTAGTCATCGTCTTCAGCGTCTTCTTCGTCGGCATCTTCTTCAACCTCGTCGTCTGAATCGTCTTCCTCATCATCACCACCTTCATCCTCAAGTACTTCCAATACCGGTTTTACTCTTTCGATTGTTTCCGTTTCTATGACGTTTCCATCTTCATCGACAACCACTTCGGCTACATCGTCTTTCATTACTTTTGTAACGGCAGCGATAGAATCACCTCCTTTAAGGTTAATCAGTTTTACCCCTTGAGTAGCTCTTCCCATTACACGTAGATCTTCAATTGCCATTCTGATGGTTAATCCAGACTTGTTGATAATCATCAAATCGTCTGCATCCGTCACAGCACTTATCGAAATCAGTTTTCCTGTTTTTTCGGTAATATTCAAGGTCTTAACTCCTTTTCCGCCACGGTTTGTAATTCTATAAACATCCTCGCCATCTTCATCAACTAATTTGGTACGTTTTCCATATCCATTTTCAGTTACCACCAAAATTTGCGAATCGTTAATATCATCTTTATCTACTGTAACCATACCGATTACTTCGTCTGTATCATCTTTTAGCGTGATTCCACGAACTCCAGAAGCAGTTCTTCCCATTGGGCGTGTTTTAGTTTCTTCAAAACGAACTAATTTTCCTGATTTCACAGCCAATATAATTTGACTTTCTCCATTGGTTAGTTTTGCTTCTAACAATTCATCATCCTCTTTAATGGTGATAGCAGCAACTCCATTTACTCTTGGTTTAGAATATTTATCCAAAGAGGTTTTCTTAACCTGACCCTTTTTTGTTACCATAATAAGGTTATGACTATTCGTGTATACCTTGTCTTTTAGATCTTGGGTACAAATAAAGGCTTTTACCTTGTCATCACTTTCAATATTGATTAGGTTTTGTAAAGCGCGTCCTTTAGCCGTTTTACTTCCTTCTGGAATTTCGTAAACCCGCATCCAGAAACATTTCCCTTTTTGAGTAAAGAACATCATATATTGGTGATTAGTAGCCACGAACATGTGTTCCAAGAAATCTTGATCTCTCGTACCCGCACTTTTTTGACCAACCCCTCCTCTATTCTGTGTTTTATATTCCGATAAATTGGTGCGCTTAATATATCCGGCGTGCGAAATGGTAATAACCACATTCTCATCGGCAATTAAGTCTTCAATACTTACGTCTCCACCTGAATATTCGATTAGAGAACGACGAGCATCACCATATTTATCGCGAATTTCAACAAGTTCTTCTTTGATTAGAGCAATTCTTAAATTAACATCAGCCAATAATGCTTGCAAATGAGCTATTAACTTCATTATTTCGTCATATTCCGCTCTTAATTTGTCTTGCTCCAAACCTGTTAGTTGACGCAAACGCATTTCTACAATGGCACGAGACTGAATATCCGATAATTTAAATCTTTCGATTAATTTCTCCCTGGCTTCTTCTGTATTTCTTGAAGCTTTGATAAGGGCAATCACTTCATCAATATTATCCGAAGCAATGATGAGTCCTTCCAAGATGTGTGCTCTTTCTTCCGCTTTGCGTAATTCGAATTGTGTTCTGCGAATAACCACATCATGACGGTGTTCCACAAAATAATGAATCATATCTTTTAGATTCAACATTTGTGGACGTCCTTTTACCAAGGCGATATTGTTGACACTAAAGGATGATTGTAATTGTGTAAACTTATAAAGTGTGTTCAAAACCACGTTTGGAGTGGCATCTCGTTTCAAGATATAAACGATTCGCATACCATTCCTATCCGATTCGTCACGGATGTTTGCGATGCCTTCGATTTTCTTATCATTAACTAAGTCGGCTGTACGCTTAATCATATCAGCCTTATTGACTTGATATGGAATTTCGGTAACGATAATACATTCTCTTCCATCTACTTCTTCAAAACCAATTTTGGCGCGCATTACAATACGCCCTCTACCTGTCTTAAAGGCTTCACGAACGCCCTCGTAACCATATATAGTACCACCGGTTGGAAAATCCGGAGCCTTGATATGGTTCATCAATTCGTCTATTTCAATTTCGTTATTGTCAATATAGGCCAATGTCCCGTTGATCACTTCAGTAAGATTATGTGGAGGCATGTTAGTCGCCATACCTACCGCAATTCCTGTCGCGCCATTTATCAATAAAGTTGGAACCCGTGTTGGCATAACTTTCGGCTCATACAAAGTATCGTCAAAGTTCAATTGGAAGTCAACTGTTTCTTTTTCGATATCAGCCATAATTTCTTCCGAAATTTTACGCATTCTGGCTTCAGTATATCGCATCGCAGCGGGACTATCACCATCTACAGAGCCAAAGTTACCTTGACCATCAACCAATAAATAACGTAAACTCCATTCCTGAGCCATACGAACCATGGCGTCATAAACAGAGGTGTCTCCGTGAGGGTGATACTTTCCTAAAACTTCTCCGACAATTCTTGCCGATTTTTTATGGGCGGATTTTGAAGTTACCCCTAAATCATACATTCCATAAAGCACTCTTCGGTGTACTGGTTTCAAGCCATCTCTAACATCAGGAAGTGCTCTTGATACAATTACCGACATCGAATAATCGATATAAGCTGATTTCATTTCATCTTCGATGTTAATAGGAATTAACTTTTCTCCTTCAGACATAAGTTGTAATATTTAAAAAATTTATTTTAGTTTCAAAACGTGCTAATATACATCTTTTTGATTTTTTTGAATGCATTTTACAGTTCTAATTTCAATGATTTATTAACAAATTTTAATAAATTTTTGGTTAATAAATTAAGTGACATTTAACGTTTTTTTCATTCTTTTTTTGTCAATTAGCAGACAGAAGTTGTTAAAGGGAATGATTTTTGTTTTTCATTTAGAAATTGACTAAATTTACGTTACAATACAATCACATTATGGATGATAATTTTTCACCAAGAGTAAAAGATGTTATTACTTATAGTAAGGAAGAAGCCTTGCGATTAGGACATGACTTTATAGGAACCGAACATTTGATGCTAGGGATTTTAAGGGATGGCAATGGGAAAGCAATTAATATATTAAATAATCTATCTGTTAACTTAGACCATCTTAGAAGAAAAGTAGAAATACTAAGCCCTGCAAGCCCAAACGTAGAAACCAACAACGAAAAGAAAAACCTACACCTTACGCGACAAGCGGAACGTGCATTGAAAACTACTTTTCTTGAAGCAAAAGTATTTCATAGTACTTCTATCAGCACGGCACATTTATTATTGTGCATCTTAAGAAACGAGAACGACCCAACAACTAAGCTGTTAAATAAATTGAAAATTGATTATGACACAGCTAAAGAACAATATCTAAATATGACACCAAGCGAAGAAGATTTTATTGAAAACTTGCCAAGAAACGACGCTTATAATGAAGATTCAGGACAAGATGACAGTCTAAAGGAAGGAACCTTTAATAATCCAGCCAATAAATCCAATAAAAAATCCAAAACACCCGTTCTGGATAATTTCGGTAGAGATCTAACAGAAATGGCCGAAGACGGAAAATTAGATCCAGTTGTAGGACGCGAAAAAGAAATTGAGCGCGTTTCTCAAATTTTAAGCCGTCGGAAAAAGAATAATCCTCTTCTTATAGGTGAACCTGGTGTGGGAAAATCGGCTATTGCCGAAGGTTTGGCTTTGCGAATTATTCAAAAGAAAGTATCCCGTATTTTATTCAACAAACGAGTGGTTACTCTTGATTTGGCAAGTCTTGTTGCCGGAACAAAATACCGCGGACAGTTTGAAGAGCGAATGAAAGCCGTGATGAATGAATTGGAAAAAAACGACGATATCATTCTTTTTATTGACGAAATTCATACTATTGTAGGAGCCGGGGGAGCAACTGGTTCGCTTGATGCTTCTAATATGTTCAAACCTGCTTTGTCAAGAGGAGAAATACAATGTATCGGCGCAACTACTCTTGATGAGTACCGTCAATATATTGAAAAAGACGGCGCACTAGAAAGACGATTCCAAAAAGTAATCATTGAACCTACTTCTATAGAAGAAACAATTACTATCTTAAATAATATAAAAGATAAGTACGAGGACCATCACAACGTAACGTATTCGCCTGAGGCCATTGAGGCCTGCGTGAAATTAACGGACAGATATATGTCAGAGCGATTCTTACCAGATAAAGCCATAGATGCTTTGGACGAAGCGGGTTCTCGTGTTCATATCGTCAACATTGATGTTCCGAAACAGATTCTAGAGTTAGAGAAACAACTAGAAGACGTGCGTGAATTGAAAAATTCAGTGGTTAAAAAACAGAAATACGAAGAAGCCGCTAAACTTCGGGACGATGAAAAACGAATCGAAAAAGATTTGTCGTTAGCCCAAGAAAAGTGGGAAGAAGATGCTAAAAGTAATCGAATTGAAGTTACAGAGGACAATGTAGCCGATGTGGTTTCTATGATGACCGGAATTCCAGTAAATCGTATTGCCCAAACAGAAAGTAACAAACTAGCCAAGTTACCAGAACTTATTGAAGGAAAGGTAATTGGACAAAAAGAAGCGGTACTGAAAATTGCGCGTTCCATCCAAAGAAATCGCGCCGGACTGAAAGACCCAAATCGACCAATAGGTTCCTTCATTTTCTTGGGGCAAACTGGCGTTGGAAAAACCCAGTTAGCCAAAATTCTCGCTAAAGAATTATTCGATTCTGAGGATGCTTTAATTCGAATTGACATGAGCGAATACATGGAAAAATTTTCCATCTCTCGATTAGTTGGTGCACCTCCTGGATATGTAGGCTATGAAGAAGGCGGACAATTAACCGAAAAAGTACGTCGTAAACCCTATTGCGTGGTGCTGTTGGACGAAATCGAAAAAGCACATCCTGATGTGTTTAATATTTTGTTGCAAGTTCTTGACGATGGTTTTATGACCGATAGTTTGGGAAGAAAAATCGATTTTAAGAATACTATCATTATCATGACTTCGAATGTGGGCGCACGTCAATTGAAGGATTTTGGTCAAGGTGTAGGTTTTGGCACTGCTGCCAAAGTTGCCCAAGCTGACGACAATTCAAAAAGCATTATCGAAAATGCCTTGAAGAAAACTTTTGCACCTGAATTCTTGAATAGAATTGATGATGTTATTGTATTCAACGCACTAGAAAAACACGATATTGATTTGATTATCGAAATAGAATTAAAAAAATTATACGATCGCATCAAAGAATTGGGTTATGAATTAAGCCTTTCCGACAAAGCCAAAGCGTTTATAGCGGAAAAAGGTTTTGACAGACAATTTGGAGCTAGACCACTAAAAAGAGCCATACAGAAATATGTAGAAGATGCACTTGCCGAGGAAATTATCACCTCTAAAGTGGCTGTCGGAGATGAGATTTTTATGGATTTGGATGACACTTCTCAAGAATTGACCGTAAATGTTCATAAAGCAGAAAAACCTACTAATTAGTAGGTTTTTTTTTGCCACCCTCCTTCTCATTATTAATATAAATTTAAT
>CAZHVE010000082.1:0-8902 GCA_964535705.1 uncultured Flavobacterium sp. | reverse complement strand
AAATACAATTAATTATCGTTTCTGAAAATCTATTTTGTTAACATTTGTTAAGGTTTGGTTAGCAGTTGGTTTTCAAAAAGCATTTTTTCATTTTTATTTTTTTTTCAGGAGCCTTTTCCCGCTGTACGTTACAATCTTTTATTCGGTAAAAAACCTCATAAAAGGATTTTCACTTCCATCAGGGCTAAAAAAAAGGAGAACACAATGAGCTCTCCGTTTTTAAATTACATCTAAATTTATTTATTTTTTGTATTCTGAAACCTGCTAACTATTCTTCTTCGCCCTTATCATTAGTTCCAATTGATCCCAAAGTTCTTCTGGTATAGCCTCGAGCATATTAAATTCCCCAGCTCCTTTGAGCCACTCGCCACCGTCAATAACGATTACTTCTCCATTAATATAAGCTGAAAAATCAGAAACTAAATAAGCAGCTAAATTGGCTAATTCCTGATGGTTTCCTACACGTTTCAAAGGCACTTTTTTGGACATATCGAACTTATCGGCCAAGTTACCGGGTAGTAATCGGTCCCAAGCCCCTTTTGTAGGAAATGGTCCTGGCGCAATGGCATTGGTACGGATGCCATATTTTGCCCATTCCACGGCTAGACTCCTTGTCATTGCTAGCACGCCTGCTTTTGCGGCAGCGCTTGGCACTACATAAGCTGAGCCTGTGAAAGCATAAGTCGTCACAATATTTAAAATGGTAGATGATTCTTGTTTGCTATCAATCCAATGTTTCCCGAAAGCGAGGGTACAATTTTTAGAGCCTTTCAGAACTATATCAAATACGGTGTCAAAGGCATTTGCCGATAATCTTTCGGTTGGAGAAATAAAATTACCTGCGGCATTGTTCAGCAAAACATCTACTTTACCGTAGGTTTTTAAAACCTCCTGCAGCATTGCTTCCACCTGGTCATAATGTCGCACATCGCATTGAACAGCAAGACAAGTCCCGCTTGTTTCCGCTTCTAATTCGGATGCTGTTTTTTTTAGTTTTTCTAGATCTCGCGAACTGATCGCTACTTTTGCGCCCAATTCCATAAAATAGCGGGTCATGGCTTTACCCAATCCGCTGCCGCCACCCGTTACCACAATTACCTTGCCTTTTAAGGCGTCATCCCGGAGCATTTTTGCAGAAAAATCCATAAGTTAGTTTTAGAATTGTAAATATAAGTAAAATAATTAGTATGCACGCATAGTAAATTATAAAGATTTAAAACTAATTTTATAGAATTAAGATCAAATAGTACACAATCTTTTTGCTGCTTCTTCCAATGTTTTATCATCTTTTGCAAAGCAAAACCGAATTAATTTTAAGTCTTTGCCATCGGCATAAAAAGGGGAAATAGGAATAGCAGCTACTCCATATTCAACAACCAAGCGGGTACAAAAATCAATATCATTTTCATCAGAAATGGAAGCGTAAGAAGCAAGCTGAAAATAAGTCCCTTCGCAAGGCATCAATTCAAATCGGCTGTTTTGGAGCAATTTTCTAAAATAATCTCTCTTTTGCATATAGAGTTTTCCTAGGTCTTTCAACGAAACAACGTCTATATAATCACTTATTGCTGCTTGAGCCAGACTGTTTACACTGAAAACTAAATATTGATGCACTTTTTTAATTTCCTTCGTCAAATAGTCTGGCGCTACAAGATAACCAATTCTCCATCCAGTGATGTGAAATGATTTTCCAAAAGAGGAAACAATAATACTTCTTTCTACTATTTTTTTTCTGGAATGTATGGAGATGTGTTTTTGTTCAAATGCAATAAATTCATAAACTTCATCGGAAAGCAATAAGATGTTCGGGTATTTTTCGAGTAAATTTTCCAAAGCTAAAAAATCATTTTCTTTCCAAATTTTCCCTGTAGGATTGTGAGGGTTGTTAATGATTAACATTCTGGTTTTGTTCGTAATCACTCTTTCAATTCGCTCCCAATTTGGGGAATAATCATCGTTCAAATCAACTCTTACAGCCTTGGCATTACACAATAATGTAGGCGCTTCATAATTATCAAAACTGGGGTCAAGGATAATGACTTCTTCGTCTGCTTTTATTAAAGCCAAAATACTTGTAAAAAGAGCTTGAGTGGCTCCAGTTGTAACTAGTATTTCGGTTTCGGGTAAAACAATTCTTTGGTAAGAGTCTAAAATTAGTTTCGCAATTTTTGTTAAAAGCGGAGGATATCCTGATATTGGTAGGTATTGATGCACGTCTTTTCTAACCACTTCGGCCACGATAGCAGCCAGTTTTTCATCCACAGCAAAATTCGGGAATCCTTGTGCCAAGTTTATGGCATCGTGTTCCGTTGCCATTTTAGTCATTATTGCAAAAATGCTAGCAGTTACGTTTGGTAGTTTGGACATCATCTTTTTTTAATAAATCTAACTCGTTTTTGAAACCTGTCAGGGTGGTGTGATATGTAATTCTAATGTGTCAATATTTCTAAAATACGAATCGCAGCCTCGCTAATTTTTGTTCCAGGACCAAAAACAGCAACCACTCCAGAATCCAATAAATAGGGATAATCTTGCGGGGGAATCACGCCACCTACAATTACCCTAATATCTTCACGACCGTATTTTTTGAGTTCTTCGATGACTTCTGGCACTAGGGTTTTGTGCCCTGCCGCGAGCGAGGAAATACCCAAAACATGCACTTCATTTTCCACGGCTTGCTTGGCAGCTTCGGCGGGTGTTTGAAAAAGTGAACCTATATCCACGTCAAAGCCCAAATCGGTATATGCGCTAGCGACTACTTTGGCGCCACGATCGTGTCCGTCTTGCCCCATTTTGGCAATCATGATTCTAGGGCGACGCCCTTCTTTTTTTGCAAATTCATCGGCTAGTTGTTTGGCTTGCTCGAAACTTTTGTCACCTTTCATTTCTTTGCTATATACGCCACTAAAGGATTTAATTTTTGCTTTGTATCTTCCGAAAACGGTTTCCAGTGCATCACTGATTTCACCAAGAGTAGCCCGATTTCTTGCGGTCTCAATGGCCAATTCGAGTAAATTACCCGCTCCGGTTTGGGCACAAAGGGTTAGTTTGTTTAGTGAAAGTAGCACATTTTCGGTATTTCTGTTGGCTTTAATTCGGTTTAATTTTTCCAGTTGTTGCTGACGGACTAGGTGGTTGTCGACATTCAGAATTTGCAGGGGTTCTTCTTTTTCCAATTGGTATTTGTTTACGCCCACAAGGATGTCCTGACCGCTATCGATTCGGGCTTGTTTTCGTGCTGCGGCTTCTTCGATGCGCAGTTTCGGAATGCCGGCTTCAATGGCTTTCGTCATGCCGCCCAATGTTTCGATCTCTTCAATGAGTTTCCAGGCGTTTTGCGCTATTTCGTGGGTTAAGCGCTCCACATAATAACTGCCTCCCCAGGGATCGACAGTTTTGGTTATTTTGGTTTCTTCCTGTAAATAGAGTTGGGTGTTTCTGGCAATTCTTGCCGAGAAATCCGTAGGCAAAGCAATCGCTTCATCCATGGAATTGGTGTGCAAGGATTGTGTGCCGCCAAAGACTGCAGCGGACGCTTCGATACAGGTTCGCGCCACATTATTAAAAGGGTCTTGCAAAGTCAAACTCCAACCCGATGTTTGACAATGAGTTCGCAAGGCTAAGGATTTAGGATCTTTTGGGTTGAATTGTTGAACTAGTTTTGCCCAAATCATTCTACCGGCTCTCATCTTGGCAATTTCCATGAAATGGTTCATCCCAATTCCCCAGAAAAACGAGAGGCGAGGGGCGAAGTCGTCGATTTTCATTCCTGTGGATAGGCCGGTTTTGATATATTCCAAACCGTCGGCAAGGGTGTAAGCCAACTCAATATCGGCAGTCGCTCCCGCTTCCTGAATATGATAGCCTGATATCGAAATCGGGTGAAATTTCGGCATTTTATCGCTGATAAATTTAAAGATATCGGCACTAATTTTCATTGATGGTTCAGGGGGATAGATATAAGTATTGCGCACCATAAACTCCTTCAAAATATCATTTTGTATCGTTCCTGAAAGTTGTTCGGGTGTTACGCCTTGTTCCTCGGCAGCAACAATATAGAAAGCCATAATGGGTAATACGGCACCGTTCATGGTCATGGAAACCGACATTTCGTCGAGTGGTATTTTGTCAAACAACACTTTCATATCTTCCACAGAATCAATGGCGACTCCTGCTTTCCCCACGTCAGCCACCACACGTTCGTGATCCGAATCATAACCCCGATGCGTAGGTAAATCGAAGGCCACGGAAAGTCCTTTCTGACCTGCGGATAAGTTTCTTTTGTAAAAAGCATTGCTTTCTTCGGCGGTCGAAAATCCTGAATATTGTCGAATTGTCCAAGGGTGGCGTACGTACATTGTGGTATGAGGACCGCGTAAATGGGGTGCAAAGCCGGCCCCAAAATCAAGGTGCTCCAGATTTTCGATGTCTTTTTCGGAGTAGGTTGATTTTAGTTTGATGCCTTCGGCGCTAAGGAAGCTATTTTCTTCTAACTTCTCACTTCTCACTTCCGACTTTTCAATTTTAATATGTTGGAGGTTCTTTCTCAAAGCTTAATTTTTTTATAAGATATTTAATTTACTATCTCTTGAGGAATGATATATGGCTTTGATAACAACAACGTTTTTATAAACGGTAAAATGAATTAAATAAGGAAATGTAGTTAACATTATTATTCTAACTTCGCCATGTCGTATTTGAAAATGAAAAGGATGTTTTTTTATAATTGCTAAACTTTCTTTAAAGGAGAGATGAAATCTTTCAGCCAATTTTGGATCTACATTTTTGTACCAAAGGAGGGATTCTCTAAAATCAATTTTAGCCTCGTCAATAATGACAATTTTATAATTCATTTTCTATTTCTTTCAAAAAATCATCAATATCGGTGGCGTTTTCTGGATTTTTTAAATACTTTTTAGTTCGTTCCCTGACTTCATCTATTTGCCATTGCGGTATTTCATATTTTGCGGAAGAAGGCAAAATAATCACGTCGACTTCCTCAGCATTAAAATCATCAGGAAGCGTAATGTTTATTTTATGATTTTTTACTTTAACGGTTTGTCTTATTGCTTCCATTTTTTTTGTTTTGTTAGGTAAATATAACACTATTATTTTAATATTTTTTTTCTTCTAGCTGATCCTCAGAAGGCAAAATTATCAGCGCTTGAGATGGCTGCCATTGTTACGCATTATTTATCAACGATTTTGAAAGTCCATTTTCGATTGGAACGGTTGGTATTAATGCTCTCCAACAAACCCGCGCCGATTGTGGCACCTCCACCCGCGACAAATAGCAGAAACGCATTATTGTTGCCGCTCTTGGCAGATGCTAATGAGGCACTCATGGTTGCTAATCCAGCAATTAAAACCCCGGTTTTGACGGTTCCCAAAACTGCAGTTTGCCTTTTTATGCTTTTGATACTGTCTATTTTTATGGATTGATTCCCAATAAGGATCGATTGGTTGTCTGAAAAATGCCATCTTCCAACGTGTTTTTTCTCATCAAATGTTCTTATTTTGAGTCGTTGATTCTCTTTGAAAAACTTTGTTTTACCGTTGTTTTTATTGGTGATTTCAATTGCCTTTTGTTGGGAAAACGCAGTTAATGTGGTCAAAAATAATACGAAAAAAAGTATCTTTTTCATGGTTGAAGGTTTAATTATTTTCTGCTTTGATTCTTTCCTGCTCGATTTTTTCGGCTAGTCGGTTTTCGATTAGGGGCGTGATCAAAGTTTTTCGAGGTTTTATTTTTACGAAAGGAAATAGTTCCAAGTCGTTCTTCATACGGTCGTTTGTATTGCGGTGTTTGTTGGTTCCCAAGAGAATTTCTTTGCCGGCATCGAACAATTCCTGTTCCTTGTTCGCACTGTCCTGGATTTTTCTTTGAATGATTCCTGCATTCAACTGTTTCAAGAAACCACCTTGGGACTCGATATCATGGAATAAAGTTAAGGCTTTCTCGGCGAGCTGCTGCGTCAGACTTTCAATGTAATAACTGCCGTCAGCGGGGTTATTGACTTTGTCAAAATAACTTTCGTGTTTTAGAATTAGCAATTGATTCCGGGCGATTCGGTCACTAAATTCGTTGTCTTTGTGGTAAAGCGCATCGAAAGGCAGGTTCGCAATGGCATCGGCTTCGCCCAGAATGGCACTCATACATTCGGTTGTGGTGCGTAGCATGTTTATGTTGTAATCGTATAGGGTTTTGTTGCGTTTTGTGGGCGAAACCAGGATGTGACAATCCATATTGTGGTTGTATTCTTTGGCAATGAGATTGAAAAGCAAGCGCAAGGCACGGAGTTTTGCTATTTCGAAAAAGTAATTCGTTCCTACCGACACCTGAAAAACGATGGGATTATTTATTTTTGAAATTCGGTTGAAATATTCGTTGGCGTGTGTTAAGCTGTAGGCAATTTGCTGGACCATCGTAGCACCGGCATTTTGATACAAGCCGCTGTCAATGCTAATTATGGAAATAGTTTTGGAAGATTTCGAAAGGAACTCTAGCGTCTCGAAGTTGTTTTTTTCGGGGGTCACAAACCAATTGCCTTCTTTGGCTAAATGCCCTATTGGATCCAGGTTGCAAAAGAAATTTGCTTTTTTATCTTGGGCAATTGCTTCTATTTTTTTGATGAAATCGAAAGAGAGAAAACCCAAGTTGAAGTAAATCGTTAACTTTTCTAACGGAAGGTTTTCTAGTAGTTTTTCGACATCGGTTTGCTCGTTGATAATGGTAAAACGTAGGCTTTCGGCACCACGAGCGATGCTATCTAAGGCTCTAAGGTTTGATTTTGTAAGGTCATGAACAAAAATATTCTGGCAGATTTTAAATGCGGTAGCCTTAGTGTTTGAAGAAAAACTCCCCTTAAATTCGTCTCTGTGGTAAAAAGGTTTTACCTGAATATCCTCGGGTGAATTCCAGATAAGGGATTTAGCATAGTCAGCGCCATCGAGTTCAAACTGGATTCGTTGTTTCCACTGTTTGGAGGAAATAGGGTCGAAATCGTTGAATAGCTTTTTCATGTATGGGCTTCGGATTTTCCTTTTTCGGTTTATTTTTTTTCTAGAGTGTCGCCTTCAAACTCGATGAGGTAAATGTCTTCGTTCTCTTTTTTCATATAGTATTTTTCACGGGCGTATTTCTCAATCTGGTAGGGGTTTTTGAGTAGTTTGATATTCTCCTTGTCTTTCTTGATTTCCTGCTGATAATAGGCTTTGTTGTCTTCCAGCTCCTCAATCTGCATGTCTAGAAAGCGGTGGTCAAAATAGGAGTAATTGTCTAGAAACAGCATCCATCCTGAAAAAAACAGCAATACCCATACGTATTTGTTGCTTAAAAATGAAAACCAAGGCTTGTCTTTAGGAGAATTTGTCATTTAGATGGTGGTTTTGTATTAGTTTCAGAAATAGTTAAAAACTAAGGCTGTATTGAGGGGTTAGTTTTGTTGTCCTGCAAAGATACAAATAGGATTTGTATGCTCGATTGTATAGGCTTTTTAATTATTTACAACTTAATTGATAATTCCAAATGCCCACCCAAGCCCAGTTCAACAATTTTTTGTAATGTTGAAAATCTAGCTTCTTTTACGTTGTTCTCAATTTTGGAAATATAAGACTTTGTCGTTCCTGTTTTTTCTGCAAGTTCTTCTTGTGTAAGGCCTTTTTCAAGTCGCGCATCATGAATCATTGCTCCAATTTTAAAGTTTTCATATCCCGCATCAAGCTCATCACGCTTTGCTGTTCCAACTTTTCCGTATTGCTGGTCTTTAAATTGATGAAGTGTTGTAATACTATTCTTTTTAATTTTCATATTCTTTTTTAATTTTTATAGCTTTTTCAATTTCCTTTTTTGGTGTTTTCTGTGTTTTCTTTTGAAATCCGCTCGTCAGAATTATTAATTGACCTTGATCAAAAAAACAGAAGATTCTGAAAATATCATTTCCATGTTTAACTCTGATTTCACAAAGGCCATCCGTATTCTCAAGATGCTTTAAATAGGTTTCTGGAATTCTTTCTAACGCTTCAATTAGCGTTAATGTCCAGATAATCTATGACTTGACTTTTTCTCGTTGCTTTACAAAAAATTCCTCAAAGTAATCTTTATAAAAAACAATCGTTCGTTACCTTTGTAGATTTTCCATTAAACAAAGATAGGCAAGTTGCTCTAAAGTGCAACTATTTTAAAAAAAAATTTGCCACAGATTTAAACCATTAAGAAAAATAAGGTACTTAAGTTTTGTCGTTTACTTATCTTCCCTATATGGTTCGAAAAAAATGTATTTTCATGACATTTCCAGTAGAACCATTTTTTATTGTGTCGCTTCGAAAAACCATAATGTTTGGTGAAATGGAATATTTACCGCATTCGTGGTATATATTCTTACTAAAACTCCCGTTTTAACGATTTTAATATTTTAACTTAGTATAAAGTATTGATTTGCAATTATTTGTATTTTAAATTTTTTAATTTAAAACCGACAAAATTTTTATTTTTTACCCTAATCACCCCTTAAAACCCTTTTTTCCGTACAATTACACCCCTATTTTAGGATTTTTTTATCAAAATACATGCGTTAATTTGCATTGTAACACTCTTATTTTGTCGTAACTATTTCGATTGAGGGAATTTTTCCGATACATCGTAACGGTAAAAGGAGAAACAAGAGCTAACAAAAAAACTATTACTTACATTATTTATTTTTAACCAAAAACAATTTTATCATGAAAAAACAATTACACAGTATTAAGTTACTAAATTACCTTTTCTGCAGCATCTTGATGCTGTTGTTAGGTACAAACCTGAGTTGGGGACAAAATTCTGAACTCTTCAATTCATCAACTCCGGGTGTTACCACATGGACATGTCCTGCTGGTGTAACCTCCGTTCAGGTAGAAGCCTGGG
>CAZHVE010000081.1:0-9041 GCA_964535705.1 uncultured Flavobacterium sp. | reverse complement strand
TATGGAACCCCAGCTTAAAAAGCTGGGGTTCTTTTTTTTATTGGAACGACGTGTTAGGCTAACGCCTCGGTTCGTCGCCTTTCTTTATGGAACCCCAATCTGAAAAGACAAGGCTCACTTTTTTATTGGATTGACGTGTTCGCCTAGTGGCTCGGTTCGTCGCCCCTGCCAGCCGGCAGGCAGGTTTGCTTCGCCCGTTCGGCTTACGCCTCGGGTCTTTTGAAAAACCCTGTTTCTAACGAAACAGGGTTTTTTTATTGGAACGACGTGTTCGAAAGCTCGGTTTGTCGCTTTTTTTTGTTTGTATGAGATGTGTCGAGATTTTATGTAATCAAGTTGGATAAATCCTAAAACCTGTGGCGCAGTCCAAGGTTTATTTATCTATTACTTTCTTTTCAAGATTTTATATTCTTCATAGCAAGAACTGATGGCATCTAGAATTTGCAGGTCATTGGCGGTTTTCACAAAGGATTCCGAGTAATTGCAACGTTCTAGAATTTCGGCTATTTCTTTTTTGTCCACACTCAGCAGTACGGAAATAGTTTCTCTGTCAAATTTGGTTTCGAGTAGATTTCGAACTGTGTCATCCTTTTTTATTTCCTTTAGTCTTTTAAGTTCTTTGGGTTTCTTTCCAAAGAAATTATAAAGCATATCCGCTGGATTGAAAATAGAGCCCATTACTTTTCCAAAAGCATTTGGCGAGTATTCTCCCGTTTCATACCCTTGAGTTAGGCCTGAAATGCTGTAGCGGTAGTTTTCTTTTTCTGGAATTAACTTGGTATCGATTTCTAAATAGCCCGTCAAATTAAAAGGTCTAATGATTACTTCTTCGAGAGCATACGCTTTTTCGGTAAGGTATATTTTGGTAGACTTGTTTTTTATCCAGTCATTGGTTACTTTTATTTTTAGCGATTGAAACCCTAAAATTGATAGGTGTAGAGTGTCGCTTGCGGTCACTTCAATTTCAAAAAGACCTTGCTCATCCGTTGTTGTGCCTTTCATTTTATTGACGTTAATGATGTTCACATTCGACAGTGGAATTTGAGTATTGACACTAACAATGGTACCGGAAATTTTTTGCGAGGATACTAACCCTTGTGCAATCGAAAGGGAAGAAAGGAGTATAAAAAAGAAAACTACAAAATATTTCATACGTTGTTTTAAAACTTTAAAAGTAGTAAAACGGTATTTAATATTTTGTAGTTTCAGTATTATTATAAGAAAATTAACAGAAAGTGTTAACTTCTTCTTGGTCGTTTTTCTCTTGGAGCGTCTCCGAAACTTTCAGAACGTCTTGTTGGTCTTTCTGATGAACCACCATCGCGTCTTGGAGCTTCAGAAGATGATCTTGGAGTTCTGTCTGAGAAACCCCCTGTTCTTGGAGCGGAACTGCTTCTTGGACCAAAACCACCTTCTCTAGATGCTGAACTTCTGTCGCTTCTAAATCCGCCTTCACGTCTTGGAGCAAAGTTTCCTTCTCTTCGTGGAGTAAAACCTCTATCGGCACCTGAACGGCCTCCACCGAAACCACCCGAACTTCTTCCGTTGTGGTCGCGTCTTCCACCTCCGTCGTTTTTAGAAATTTCCACATTGATACGACGTCCTTCTAATTGAACATTGTTTAATATATCCATCACTTTATCGGTGTGTTCTGGATCTGTGTTAAAGAAAGAGAATCCTTCTTTGACATCTACTTTAAACACATCGTCACGACCTAAGTCTAAAGTTTCTTTTAAGTAATCTTTCAAGGACATCCAATCGAAATTGTCTCTGGATCCAATGTTCACAAAATATCTAGTGGCACCACCGTTGTTGCTTTCTCTTGAACCACTGTCTCTATCGTCGCGTTCCCGTCTTTCAGATCCTGAAGATTGATTTGAGATATCTCTATTTTTCTTGTAATAAGCAATAAATCGATTGAATTCTACCGAAACCATTTTTTTGATCAATTCTTCTTTCGACAATCCTTCCAAAACGCTGTTGATAGCAGGAAGATAGTTGTCGATTTCGTGATCTACTTCGGTATCTTTAATCTTGTTGGCTAAGTGCAACAATTGGATTTCACAAATTTCGATTCCAGATGGAATTGTTTTTTCCTCAAATTTTTGTTTGATGATTCTTTCTATAGAGGAAATCTTGCGAATTTCACTTTTGGTAACGATTACAATAGAAGTTCCAAGTTTCCCTGCACGACCAGTACGACCAGAACGGTGATTGTAGGTTTCGATTTCGTCAGGCAATTGATAATTTACTACGTGAGTAATGTTGTCAACGTCAATTCCACGAGCAGCCACATCAGTGGCAACAAGCATTTGGATTTGGCGCCCTCTGAATGATTTCATTACCCCATCACGTTGAGCTTGAGATAAATCTCCGTGCAAAGCGGCAGCACTATATCCATCCTCGATTAATTTTTCGGCAACTGCTTGTGTATCGCGTTTTGTTCTACAAAAGACCACTGAGAAAATGTCTGGATTAGCATCGGCCAATCGTTTCAGAGCTTCGTAACGATCACGTGCATTTACTAAGTAAAATTCGTGAGAAACGGTAGCTGAACCTGAATTTTTTGTTCCAACAGTAATTTCTACTGGATTGGTCATGAATTGTTTTCCAATTCTAGCTACTTCTGCCGGCATTGTAGCCGAGAATAACCATGTATTTTTTTCGTCTGGCGTGGTAGAGAGAATGTTTACAATGTCTTCATAGAAGCCCATATTCAACATTTCGTCTGCTTCGTCAAGAATACAATAACTAATTTGAGAGATGTTTACCAATCCTCTGTTAATCATGTCTTGCATTCTACCTGGAGTAGCCACAATAATTTGCGCACCTCTTTTGATGTCTCTAGCCTGTTCTGTGATACTCGCCCCTCCATAAATAGCCACTACATTAATACCTTTTTCGTATTTTGAGTAGTTTTTAAGTTCGTTTGTAATTTGCAAACATAGTTCGCGAGTAGGGGATAAAATTAACGCCTGTGTATTTCTGTTGTTGGCATCAATTTTTTGAATGACTGGAAAACCAAAAGCTGCCGTTTTCCCTGTCCCTGTCTGAGCCAACGCAACTAAATCTGTGTCTTGTTCCAATAATAGGGGAATCGCTTTCTCCTGTACTTCGGTCGGATTTTCAAATCCTAGATCGATAATCGCACGTTGTAGCGACTCACTCAATCCTAATTGTTCAAATTTATTCATATGTATTTTTAAAATTTGCTGCAAAAGTACAGTTTAAAAACCACATAATCTAAAAGAATATTGAGATAATCTATTTTATGGGTATTTGATAATCAGAATTTTACATATAAAATTTCAGGTTTCAGATTTTAAATCCGGGATTTGAATGTCAAATTTGCTAAATAAGTCCGACTTTATTGCATTTTCAAGAAGTCGATTAGAAGTTCTGTAGCTTTTCCACGATGACTAATTTGCCCTTTTTCTTCAAGCGAAAGTTGGGCGAAAGTTCTAGAATATCCTTCTGGCTTAAAGATGGGATCATAGCCAAAACCCTGATTTCCGATTTTTTTCAAAGTAATTTCACCTGTAGCAATTCCTGTGAAAAGATGCTGCTTACCGTTTAAGTTTAACGCAATGATGGTTTTAAACTGGGCTTTTCTGTTAGTTGTGTTTGCTAAAGCATCCAATAATTTAGTCATATTATCTACGGAACTGCATGGTTTCCCAGCATATCGCGCCGAGAAAACGCCAGGTTCGCCGTTTAATGTATCTACTTCAAGTCCCGTGTCGTCAGCAAAGCAATCGTAACCGTATTTTTGGGTTACGTAATTGGCTTTCATAATGGCATTTTCTTCTATGGTAGATGCCGTTTCTGGAATTTCTTCGAAGCAACCGATACTTTCTAAACTAACTATTTCGATGCTTTCGGGAAGTAGTTGCTGTACTTCAAGAATTTTATTTTTATTATTGGTGGCAAAGACGAGTTTCATTGCGTTTATTTTTTGATATATCGGAAGCAAATATAAAGAAAATCTTCCCAGATTTATTTCGTAGTTGCAATGGGGTGACGATAATAAATGGTTTTTTATCTACTGAAATCTAACGCGTTAACAAATAGTTAAAATATTGAAATTCATTTTTTTATGTATAAATAAATTGTACATTTGAATGTGGTTTTGATTAATTACTTGAGTATATCAATCTGAACAGAGAAGGTTATTCAATAGTCAACCGCCGTAAGGTATGTAGTTGATAATGGTAAATCAAAATCTACAATTGGAGGTCTGTAACAAGACCTCCTTTTTTTGTATCTATTATTATCAAAACTATTGAAATCTAACTATATCTTAATCTCACGTAAACGTGTTTGATTCCTTTTTTATCTGATTCTCTTTCGTCAATTTCGAGAATATCGGTAAGGGATTTTAGCATTGGGGTAAGTTTCGAAAAGCCATAATTTCTAGGGTCAAATTCGGGTTTTTTCTTCACAATAAGGTTTCCTACGTCACCTAAGAAAGCCCATCCATCATCATCGCCAATGGCTTCTAAAGTGCTTTCGATGAGCTCTATAGTTTGATTGTCAATTTTGCTGGAAGTGTCTTTTTCGGCTTGTTTTTTCGAACCTGAATTTGGCGCAGTTGTTTTTTGTATTTTGCTCCGTCCGCTTACTATAGTTCGTGTCTTTTTAATAGCGCCTTCAAGAACTTCAATATATACAAATCTATCACAGGCTACAATAAAAGATTTGGGTGTTTTCTTTTCGCCTATTCCAATAACTTTCATTCCGGATTCCCTCAAACGAATGGCTAAGCGTGTGAAATCACTATCGCTAGAAACAATACAAAAACCATCAACTTTATCGGAATATAATAAATCCATGGCATCGATTATCATAGCTGAATCCGATGAGTTTTTGCCTACTGTATAGCTGTATTGTTGAATAGGAGTGATGGCGTGTTCTAGTAGTACACTCTTCCACCCACCGGCATTAGGTTTTGTCCAATCAGCATAGATGCGTTTCGTGGTAGGTGTTCCGTACTTGGCGATTTCCTCCATCATTCCTTTTACATTGCTATACGGAACATTGTCGGCGTCAATTAGCACGGCTAATTTTAATTCTTTGGTATCTTGTAGCATATTTTATTTTTAGTAGTTTTTTTTGCCATTGATTTTAATTGAGAGTACAATTGAAACAGAATATGGTTTATCAAATATACAAAGTTTATCAAGAAAACGGATTGCCATATTAGCAAATACAATTGGGATGTAAATCAAAACTGATTTTTTATAACAATTAGAATTTGACACTTATTATTCTATTCCAGAAAACTCGCAACTAAAGACTATTTTCTATGTTGCATTGGCTTACGGTCAATAAATTTATAGATAATGAAATGATTGTGAACTCATAAACAAGGTGTTGACTTCGTTGTCATTAAGATTAATTGACATGATTTTTTGTAATAGACTCGGACAATTTTATACCCTTTTCTGTATTATTTAACCCCAATTATGTTTTATTTTTGACGTTAATTATTGTTTATTGTTACATTCTAAAATAAAAACAAGATATCACCAAGGATTTTTTTTGGATTATATTTAAATATTCTTTAAAAAAAACCTATTAAAATTGCTAATTAAAAATTAAACCCTTAAACCTACTAAATATGAACCACAACCAACCAACCAAAAGGATTTCTTCTTTGACGTCATTACTTTCGCTTTTTACTCTTGCGATGACACTATTAACTGCGGTTAATATAAATGCCGCCACGACTACTGTTAGTAGCGTTGCCGCTCTGCAAACTGCAATAAATAATGCAAATGCTGGGGATATTCTTATTCTTGCCAACGGTACGTATCTTAACAATACATTATCAATCAGTAAGAGTAATATTACTGTAAAAGCAGCCACTTCTGGTGGTGTTTATTTGAATGGGAGTAATGCAATAACCATATCTGGAGATAATGTCACCTTCAGTGGGTTTCAATTTACTAGCGGATTTCCATTTGGCACATTAAATAAAGTAGCCATTATTGTTACGGGTGATAATGTTCTTGTAACACGCCTTAATTTTTCAGGCTATAATGCTTCAAAGTACATCAGTTTACAAGGGCAATATGATGAAATAAGTTACTGTAATTTTGAAAACAAGCCTGCCACCTCAATTAACAATAGTGAGAAAGGTAATATGATTCATATTGCTCAAAGATCGGATCTAACCCCAAATTATGCCAAAATAAGCTATTGTTCTTTTCAAAACATGCCAGGATCTGGCGGGGATTATGGGAATGAGTGTATCCGTATAACCAATCACGAGATTGCCGAGCCTGGATCCTATCAGTCTAGAACCATTGTAGAATATTGCTATTTTAATAATACCGGCCTAGGTGATGCTGAAGCTATTTCTGTTAAAAGTGACAATAATATACTTCGTTATAATACAATGGTCAATAATCAAACTGCTAACTTTTGTTTTAGATATGGTGATGACAACGTTGCTTATGGTAACTTTTTTATAAATTCAGGAGGAATCAGGATAAAAGAAGCTAACAATATTCATTGTTATAATAATTATTTTGAAAACTCCGGAAATGGTTCGGTATCTGCTCCAATTATGTTTGTATATGATGATACTTCTGTTGTTTCCCATTTAAATTATTTAAATATCGTCAATAATACTGTTGTTGGTGGTAGTTCCATTGAATTGGGTAACTCTTCCGCGACTAATAATGGTAATGTTCCTATTACTACTTTCACTAATAATACTTTTGCCAATAATATTTTTAAGTATTCAACGGGAAGTATCTTTTCTGGATCAACATCAGGGATTTCTTGGGCAGGAAACTTTCGACAAGGGACTTTAGGAATATCCAATCCTTCTTCAGGTATGGCTAATACAAACCCACTTTTAGTGTTAAATTCAGAGGGTTATTATGGGCTTGCGTCAAATAGTCCTGCTATAAATGCATCTAGTTCTAGTTATCCTTCTATTTTAAATATTCCCTATATAGAAACTGACCCTAGTTTATTGTCTGACATTAGTGGTCAGGCTAGGGTAGGAATAAAAGATGTTGGTTGCGACGAATATAGTACAGCGGCAACCACGAATCATCCATTGGCTTTAACAGAAGTTGGTCCTGACTATTTAGGGGGACCTACCTTTACAGATGAGCCTACGGCTGCTAGCACTCAAACGATTTGTGGCGTTGCGACTGTTGCTAATTTGGCAGCAACGGGAACGGATTTAAAATGGTATACCTCACTGACTACAGGAAGTCCTTTAGCTTCTACTGACTTTGTTTATTCTGGAAATTATTATGTTTCACAAACTTTAAACGGTATTGAAAGTACCCGAAAAACAGTTGTGGTAACAGTTACCTCTCCAGCACCTACAGCAAATGCTCAATTTTTTTGCACCTCTGCAACAGTTGCTAGTTTAACGGCAACTGGAACCTCATTAAAATGGTATTCGGTTGAAACTGGAGGGTCTCAATTGTCTAGTAGTACATCGCTATCTACTGGAACATACTATGTTTCACAAACAGTAAGTACCTGTGTAAGTTCAAGAACTCCAGTTTCGGTTGTAATTTTTACTCCTGCGACGACCACAACACCAGTTTTAAATGCAGACGGCCCCGGGGGTACTTATGAATTAATTACTAGCGTTTTGGCACCTTGTCAAGGTGTTTCTGCAGTAGAAGCCCCAGATATGCTTACTGGAACGGATATCGGAACTCACCCCGAATTCGAAAGACACATCGCTGAAGTTATGGACGCTGATTTAGGAAAATATGTTTTTGAATTTTATTCCCATGTCGCCGAAGATAACGATATTACAGGAGGAGTGGATCGTCAGCGAGTTGAAATAAAAACATATGCGGGATCCACGGACAATCTAAAAGGGGTTTTAGGAGAAACAGTAACATATAAATGGAGGTTTAAAGTACCAACAGGTTTCCAACCTTCTGATAATTTTACTCACATACATCAAGTTAAGGCAGTAGATGGAGACGACAGTAGTCCTATTTTTACCCTAACCCCACGTTATGGAACGCCTAATACTCTACAACTGCTTTATGTAGCCGATTCAAATTCTTCAGCCGAGACTAGAGAAGAAGTCAATCTGTCTTTATTTGAAAATACATGGGTAGAGGCGGTAGAGACCATAAAAATTGGTACTGGTACAACAGGTACTTATGCTATCACCCTAAAAAAAGTAAGTGATGGAACAACGATACTTTCTTATAGTTCTAATGCTATTCAAACGATTAGAACTTCAGCTACAGATCCTGCAACTACAGGCAAAGTTGCCAATAGTTTTATTCGGCCAAAATGGGGAATTTACAGAAGTTTGTTGGATTCGAGTAAATTAAGAAATGATTCTATGCGTTTCTCGGATATTAGTATTTCAGAAATTGTCCCACCCACAGCTACACTAATTGTTAATTCAGATGGTACTCTAACAGTAAATGGGACTGCTCTTGCTGGATCCACAGTGACCGTTACCTTTCCTGACACTACATCCGGAACCATAACGGCAGCGGTTGGAGGGAGTTACGGACCAATTACATCGAGCACGCCACAGTCTAGTGGTAATGTTGTAGTAACCTATCTTTCAGGAGGAAATAACTCTCCTGAAGCCATCATACAATACACTGCATTACCAGTGGCTAGTGATCAGTTTTATTGTTCGGGTACTGTTGCTACTCTAGTAGCCACAGGAACTTCATTGAACTGGTACGCAGCCGCAACCGGAGGAAGTGCATTAGCCTCTACGGTGGCTTTAGCGACAGGAACCTATTACGTTACGCAAACTGTAAACGGTCTTGAAAGTGATAGAAAAAGTGTTTCTGTAACGATAGCTCCCACGCCTGCTCCCACCGCAGCTGCACAAACAGTTTGTTCCACTGCTGCTACAATTGAGAGTTTAGTTGCCACCGGAACCGATTTGAAATGGTATTCATCCAATACTTCCACTTTTGTAAGAGCATCAACGTATTCTTTTTCATCAACTACTCTTTATGTATCCCAAACACTAAATTCTTGTGAAAGCACCAGAACAGCAGTTGCAGTAACGGTTGCTT
>CAZHVE010000080.1:0-9231 GCA_964535705.1 uncultured Flavobacterium sp. | reverse complement strand
ATGTTTTTTATATTGAAAATTGGTCCCTTATATTAGATTTAAAAATCATTCTTCAAACGGTAGTGAACATAATAAAAGGAGAAGAAAAGGCTTATTAAACTACCTCTCTTTCAAGTAATTTCTGGATTTGAAAATCAAGATTAAAATTGTTTTTTGAATAGTCAAAAACATGGTTTTTGATAGTTTGAATTTGTTTCTTGTCGGTTTTAGAAATTTCGATTAGAGTAGTATTCAAACTTTTGAAATCAGCAACATTAGCAACCCAACCCAAATTATTTTCGGCAACAATCGTCTCGCCTTCGCCGCCACCAAAATAAAGAATTGGCAATCCTAATGCAGTATATTCGAATATTTTGGAGGGAACAGAGCCGTAAATTCTTGTTTTTAATGGCACTAGAGCAATGTCAAAAGTGTGTAGTTTTGTGTGCAATTCTTTTCGTTCCAACATTCCGTGAAACACTATTTTATTCTGAGGATTTTGTTTAATTAAATCCTCAATTTGTATTTTTTCTGCGCCATCACCAAAAACGTGCAATTCGATATTTAAATTTTGCAGTTCGATTTTTTGGCACAATTCAAAAACCCCTTGAGCAATGCCCAATAATCCAGCATAAAATAGTTTTATAGGTTCATCAGAATTAATTTTAAAATTAAATTCAAAGTCTTGATGATCTGGAAAATTTCGGTATAAGTAGCATTCTTTATCAGGAAAAATGTTATGGATATGGTCAATGATTTCATTTGATTGACCAAAGATTATTGTGGCTTTAGCATAGATAAACTTTTCTAATAGTAACAAAACCTTATGTGATATGCTATCTGCTTTTAAAGCCTTTAATTCGACTGCTGCGATAGGCCATAAATCGGATACATTTAAAATTATTTTTTTTCCTTGAAGCGACAATACTAAAACGGAGATAAAGGACAACAATAAAGGAGGGGATTGTACGATAACTTTATGAGGAGTTTTATGAAATAGCAAGTAAAATAACAAGCTTGAGGAAAAAGACAAAACCGAAAGCGTTCTTTTGAAGATATTTCTACTCACACTAGGATAAATCCAAAGTCTTTTTACAGCTATATTTTGAAGATTTTCTTTTGCCCAAAATTTACCTTTGTATTCTGTAAATAATTCCCCTTTTGGATAATTTGCTAACGGACACAGTACTGAAACTTTGTAGTTGTTTTGATATAATTTTTGGGCTAATTGTTCTATTCTATTGGCAGCAGCACCTTTTTCTGGAGGATAATAATTTGATATGATAAGAATGTCGCCCATTACTTTTGAAGTAAAATAGTAATTATTCTTTCTGAAGTTTTTCCGTCCCAAAGCTCAGGAATTCCTGCTTTCCGTTTTCCGTTTTCGATAAAGTTTCCAAATAATTTTTCTAAATTTATTATCGATGTTCCTGCCAAAGTGTTGGTTCCAATACTTTGTGTTTCTGGTCTTTCAGTATTGTTTCGCATCGTAAAACAAGGAATTCCTAAAACCGTAGTTTCTTCTGATATCCCCCCTGAATCTGTAATCACCGCAAAACTATTTTTGATGAGGTACATAAAATTCAAATAGCCTTGAGGTTCTACCAAAAGAATGTTTTTCATTCCTAAATTTGTTTTTCCCAAAATAGACTTGGTTCTAGGATGAATTGGGAAAATTACTTTTTTATCGCCAACCATTTTGTCAATTCCTTTGAGCAAATGAATTAGGGATTGTTCTTCGTCAACATTTGAAGGGCGATGTAACGTGAGAATAATATAATTTTCAGTTTCTAATTGAAATCTATTCCAAAAAGCAGGTGCTGCAAAGCGATCTAGATTTTGGTATAAAGTATCAATCATCACGTTGCCTACGAAATGTATATTAGTTTCATCAACACCATATTTCAACAAGTTTTCGGATGCTGATGTTGAAGTGGTGAAAAAATAATCGCTGATACTATCGGTCACAATTCTGTTGATTTCTTCGGGCATGATCATATCGCCTGAGCGAATTCCAGCTTCGACGTGAGCGACTTTTGTATTTTGTTTTTTTGCTACAATTGCACAAGCCATCGTCGAATTGACATCACCTACTACCAAAACCAAATCACAGGGGTTTTGTTGTAATTCTTTTTCGAAAGCTACCATTATAGCCCCGGTTTGTTCAGCTTGCGAACCACTTTTCACTTCCAGATTGCTATTGGGTTTCGGAATATTCAATTCTTCGAAAAAAGTATCACTCAAGTTTTTGTCATAATGCTGACCGGTATGCACCAAACGATAGGAAACATTCGCCCCTTCATTTTGCTTTTTTTCAATCGCTTTGATAATGGGTGCGATTTTGATAAAGTTAGGTCTTGCGCCTGCGACTAGGGTTATTTTCATTAGGCTATTTCTTTGATTAACGAAACAAACTGTTTCAGTTTTCCGCTTTTACTTCGTTCTAGTTTTTCTTTTCTAACAAATGTAAAAATCAATCCTTTTTCCAAATATAAGGCAATTGCCGATTCAATTTTTTGGATTTGTTCCAAATTTAATTTTGTTTTACTAATATATTCTATCTCAAATGTATCGATTTTTGTTTGTTTGATGACAAATTCCTTTACGTTACCATCGTCTTCAATGATGCTTTTGGTGATATAATAAAAAGTTAGTCCTGGGGATTTCTTTCCACTTGGCAAAAAGGCAACATCATTGGTTCTACCAATTAATTGTTGAAGTATCGGTTTTTTTGGCGTGCTTTTCCTGTCCAAAATCCCAATGTCGCCAATGTCGTATCGAATGAATGGATGTGCTTTGTTGAACAAAGAAGTAATCACTATCCGGCCTTCCTTTCCATAAGGTAAAACGTTGTTTTCGGCGTCTAAAATTTCAATAAAAAGTGTTTCAGAATTCACTTGCCATTCTCCGTCTGGATTTTCGAAAGCTATCAAATCTAGTTCCGAAGCACCATATTCATTAACAATAGGAACTCCAAATTGTTTTTCTAACAAGATTTTATCTTCTTCAAAAAGCATTTCAGAAGTGACAACACAGACTTTCATAGTCGGACAGATGGTTGTTAAAACCATATTTTTTTGCTTTAAAAACTTGGCGAACAAAACAATTGAACTCGTGTAACCGTTGATATAATCGAACTTTCGGGTTTTGAATTCTTCTAAAAATCCTTCTAAAACGGCATCCGACAAATCGAAAATGGAAAACCGGAAGCGGTTGCCCAAAAAATCTTTGAAACGTTCTTTTTTGTTGCCTATAAAATCCAAAGGAATTCCATAAAAACGAGCTTGATAGGAACTATTGAAATCAATTCCGTGCCAGCCAAAACGATTTATATTAGTTGCCCAGGTTAAAGCGTGCGAAAACTTGTCTTTGGCAAAAATAAAAGGATCACCGCTCGAGCCCGAAGTTTTATTGACGTATACATTTTTTAAATAAAATCCTTTTGAAAGTCTTTCGATTAAGGGTTTTTGAAAGTCTTTTTTGGTCATCACCGGCAAATCGTTCCAGTTTAGAGAACGGATTTTGCCGACCAATTTTTGATAGGACGAATTATGCTTTAAGTGAAATTCAACAATTTCTTGTTTTTTGTTTTCCACAAAAATTTCGAATTCTTGTTCGGAAACAGACTGGATTTTTCGCAACTCAGCCTTGGCTTTCTTTATAGGAAAACCATTTAGTTGGAGTGATAAATCGAAAAGTGGAATCATTTTACCAAAACATTTTACCAAAAATAATATTTACCAACAACTAATAACCAACAACCAACAACTTTTTGAAAATTAATTATTTTTTAAGTCTAAAAGCAATTATTTTTGCCGGACTTAATTTTTACACAATGACAATTTTACTACTGGGTTCTGGAGGAAGGGAACACGCTTTTGCTTGGAAAATGATTCAAAGTCCGCTTTGTGATTCACTTTTTGTTGCTCCTGGAAATGCGGGTACAGCCTCGATAGCCAACAATGTTGATATGAGTCCAACCGATTTTGATGCCATAAAAGCATTCGTGATTCAGGAAAAAGTTGAAATGGTGGTTGTGGGTCCTGAAGACCCATTAGTTAAAGGGATTTATGATTTTTTTAAAAATGACGAACAATTAAGTCATATTCCAGTAATTGGACCCTCTAAATTAGGGGCACAACTTGAAGGTAGCAAAGAATTTGCGAAAGAGTTTTTGATGAAACACAACATTCCTACTGCTGCTTACGATAGTTTTACGGCCGAAACGGTGGAGAAAGGATGTGAATTCTTGGAAACGTTGCAACCGCCTTATGTCTTGAAAGCCGATGGATTGGCTGCTGGTAAAGGCGTATTGATTATTCATGATTTGCAAGAAGCTAAGACCGAATTAAGAAATATGTTAGTACATCAAAAGTTTGGTGCCGCAAGTTCAAAAGTGGTGATAGAAGAATTCTTGGACGGAATTGAACTGAGTTGCTTTGTATTAACCGATGGGAAAAATTATAAAATTCTGCCTACAGCAAAAGACTATAAACGTATTGGCGAAGGCGATACGGGCTTGAATACAGGCGGAATGGGAGCCGTTTCTCCAGTTCCCTATGTAGATGCGGTTTTGATGGAAAAAATCGAAACACGCATCGTAAAACCTACCATAGAGGGTTTTCAGAAAGACGGAATAGAATATAAAGGATTTGTATTCATTGGATTAATCAACGTGAACAATGAGCCAATAGTTATCGAATATAATGTAAGAATGGGTGATCCCGAAACGGAAGTAGTTGTTCCAAGAATGAAATCGGATTTGGTGGCATTATTTTTGGCTGTGGCCAATGAAAAACTGGACGAATTTTCCCTTGAAATTGATTCAAGAAGCGCAACAACCGTTATGTTAGTTTCTGGAGGTTATCCAGAAGATTTTGAGAAAGGAAAAGTAATTTCAGGATTAGAAAGTATTCAGGACTCAATAGTTTTTCATGCGGGAACTAAATTAGACAATGGAAACGTGGTGAGCAATGGAGGAAGAGTTTTGGCTATAACATCTTACGGAAATAATTTTCAAGAGGCCATAAAAAAATCTTACCAAAACATAGAAAAACTACATTTTGATAAGATGTATTTTAGAAAAGATATTGGTTTCGACTTACTTTAAGAATGAATGAGCCGTTGTATCTTGGTTTTCTTCCCCTTTTTCGTCAAATATTTTTAATTGTTTGCACCAATATACCATCGCTACTGCACAAATAATCATAAAAATCCAATTGATGGCATTTGCTGCAAACCAGTGGGTAAGTTCTAATTCTCTAAGAAAATTGTGTAGAGCGAAAAAAACGGTTTCAAATAACCATTGAATTCCTTCAAAAAATGCTTTCATCTCATTAATTTTAATTTGTTAATTGTATTCGATGTAAATTTCCATAATATTTATTTTGATGAAAAAAATTTACTTGGCTCGTTTCATCTTTGCTTAAGTATTATATTTACAGCCACAAAAGTATAAAATATCCGTATGATAACAAGTGTTTTTAAAAAATCTACACCATTAAATTTAATTTTGGTCGTAATTTTAATGCTGGTTTTCTTTTTAATCTATCAATTTCAAGACATGACTTGGACCAATTCTGTTGGTTCAATTTTTAAAAAATCAGGATTTTTCTTCATTTCACTGGGCTCTATCTTCATAGCCAATTTCATTGCCAAGAAAAATGGTTTGAGCAAAGACAGTAGCTACACAATTCTATTCTTCTTTTTGTTCCTATTATTTTTTCCTTCGGTTCTGAATAACCTAAATATAATTGCGTCCAATTTTTTTATTCTCCTAGCCCTACGCAGATTAATTTCCTTGCAATCATTAAAAGCTTCCAAAGAGAAAATATTCGATGCCTCATTATGGATTTTTATAGCCGCATTGTTTCATTTTTGGAGCATTATGTATCTTGTTTTGGTGTTTATTTCCATACTTTTTCATGTGTCTAGAGATTACAGAAACTGGATATTGCCCTTTATTGCTTTTCTTGCAGTGGGAATCATTTCCGTGTTTTTTTCAATAACGTTCCATAAAAACGTAATTGAATTTATAAATGCCAATGCAACGACCAGTTTTGAAATGGATTATTTTACCAATAACTCCCAAAACGCAGCTTTTTCCATCTATTTAACAATAGCATTGTTTTTTGTCATTTCCATGTTTGCCTCCCTCTCCAACAAACCTATGTTATTGCATACCTCTTTCAAAAAAATTATTGCTTCCTTTTTTATTGGAATGATAATTTTTCTAATTTCGTCTCATAAGAGTAATGATTTATTACTATTTACATTCGCCCCATTGGCAATGATGGCGACAAGTCACATTGAAATTAAGCAGTTGCAATTGAAGCAGGAAATCGTTTTGTTTGTAGTTATGGTCTGCAGTTTGGTTGCATTTTTCTCCCAATTATAATTTATTTCCAAAAGCTAAATCACCGGCGTCACCTATACCTGGAACAATATATTTTTTTTCATTCAATTTTTCGTCCAACGCCGCTACCCAAAGATAGCAGGAATCAGGCAAATGCTCCTCAAGATAAGCAATGCCTTCTGGCGCAGCAACAATAACGGCAATATGAATTTCTTTTGGAGTTCCCCTTTCCATTAATTTAGTATAGACAGCGAGGATTGACTGTCCTGTGGCGAGCATAGGGTCAAGTAATACCAGGTTTTTGTTTTCAATACCGGCTAAAGCTTGGTATTGGACTACAATATCAAAATAATCATCATTGTAGGGATGGTGTCGAAAGGCCGAAATAAAACCATTTTCGGCATGGTCAAAATAATTCAAAAACCCCGAGTGCATCGTTAGTCCGGCTCTTAAAATGGAGCATAAAACCAATTGATCTTTAATTTCGGTGGTTTTTTTAACTCCCAGAGGAGTTTGGATGGCGATGTCTCTATAATGCAATTCTTTGCTCAACTCATAAGCCATTACTTCGCCAATGCGCTCCATATTTCTTCGAAAACGCATACTATCTTTTTGAACATCCACGTTTCGTATTTGTCCCAAAAAGTGATTCAGGATGCTATTATTTTCGGAGAGATAATGAATTTGCATGGCTTGTTTAGGCATTAGGATTTAGAACATCAAACTTTGAAAGTTTTTCAAACTATAAAAGTATAAAAAAGTATCTTTGCCTTTTAATTTAAAAAGATATGTTTTCAAAATTAGCCTATTCCGTTTTTGAACAAAGTATTCAAGATTATCACCTATTTGATTCGGTAGACCAACCCATAAACAACCCTTTTCCGAAGGAAAAATTAGAACATTTATTATATCTAAAAAACTGGATTGATACCATTCAATGGCATTTCGAGGATATTATCCGTGATCCTAATATTGACCCCGTTGCGGCACTAACCTTGAAAAGAAGAATTGATGCTTCCAATCAGGAACGTACAGATATGGTAGAATACATTGATGGTTATTTTCTTCAAAAATATGCTCATGTTGCCGTAAAAGACACTGCTAAAATCAACTCCGAAAGTCCGGCTTGGGCATTTGACCGCCTGTCTATTTTGGCCTTGAAAATTTATCACATGAACGAAGAAGCCAATCGTAAAGAGGCTTCACAAGATCACAGAGATAAATGTCAGGCGAAACTAAATGTTTTGTTGGAACAAAGAACGGATTTGTCTACCGCAATAGAGGATTTGCTTGCAGATATCGAAAACGGCGATAAATTCATGAAAGTGTACAAACAAATGAAAATGTACAACGACGACGATTTGAACCCGGTTTTGTACCAAAACAAGAAATAATTTTCGACAACACGTATTTGTCAAAAAAAATCCAACATATAGCCGTCATGAGACTTTCCGCAATGGGAGATGTCGCCATGACGGTTCCTGTTTTAAGAGCTTTAGTGGCACAACATCCCGAAGTGAAAATTACGGTGGTTTCCCGAGTATTTTATAAACCCATTTTCAAAAATATTCCAAATGTTAATTTTTTTTCCGCTCATCTTCATCATAGGCACAAAGGATTATTGGGATTATTTCGCTTATATAAAGATTTGAAATCAAAAGGAGTTACAGAGTTTGCCGATTTGCATGATGTGTTGCGCTCTAAAATCATTCGAACGCTATTTTCTTTTAGTGGAATAAAAACGGGAACTGTTGACAAAGGTAGAGCCGATAAAGCAGCTTTAATAAGAGCCGAAAATAAAATTTTCAAACCCTTGTCTACGATGTTCGAACGATATGTTACCGTGTTTGAGCAACTAGGTTTTTCTCTAGATTTATCGAATCCCATTTTTCCACCAAAACAAAAATTAGACACAGAAATAGTCGATTTAATTGGGGAAAACTATCAGAAATTAATAGGAATAGCGCCTTTTGCACGATATGATTCCAAAGTATATCCTTTGGATTTGATGCAACAGGTAATCGACAAATTAGCTTCAACCAAAACCCATAAAATCCTCCTTTTTGGAGGCGGAAAAAAAGAAATCGAATTATTAGATTCTATTTCAAAAGACAAGGAAAATGTTTTGGTGGTTGCCGGGCAACTCAAGTTCAAACAAGAATTGCAACTCATTAGCAATCTCGATGTAATGCTTTCTATGGATTCTGGTAATGCCCATTTGGCGGCCATGTTGGGCGTAAAAGTGATTACACTTTGGGGAGCAACACATCCTTTTGCTGGTTTTTCGCCATTCAACCAACCTATTGAAAACGCTTTGGTTTCGAATAGAAATTTGTTTCCAAAGTTGCCCACTTCGGTGTATGGGAATAAAAAAGTGTCAGGTTATGAAAACGCCATGCGGACTATTCCAATTGAAAGTGTAATCAACAAAATAAATTCTTTTTTAGAAGACACGAATTTGACGAATTAACACAGATTAAAAAGCTACACCAACAAAGTTTCGTGTAAAAAACAATTCACAAATAAATTTTTTCGTCCTGACAACGCTTTAAGATATAGCGTTGCAAGTTCGAAATAGTCGCGGGATAATCGGGTGCTTCAAAACCAAAACGTTCGTGTTCCATTTGGTTTTTTTCGATGGCGTTGCAGCCTTTAATGACTTCTTTGAGCATATCGAGCATCGCCAATTCTTTATTGTTAGTTTTCTGAAATTTGAATTCCACGATTTCATCTTGTAACTGCTCACAATAGTTCATAAGTTCCACTACTGCTGGTTCGTCCAGAAGGGAAGGGTTAGTTTTGAAGATTTCTCGAGTCGATTTCATTCCAAGTGACCAGGAGGTTTTAGTATCTAAGAATGGCGAGTAGCCATAAACCACTTTTTTGAATTTTTAACG
>CAZHVE010000079.1:0-9277 GCA_964535705.1 uncultured Flavobacterium sp. | reverse complement strand
TAACAACAGGAGTAATTATTAGCCAAATCCATTTGTCGGAATACTTTGCATCAAAAAACGATACAATAAAAGCGTTACAATATTCGAAAGAAGCACTAACCGGAGCTCGAAACTCTAAAAACCATCGAAATCTATTATTACCACTCAAGCAGTTGGCGATTATAGAACCAGCAAAAGCTGCAGTGTATAATAAAGAATACATCCACATCAATGATAGTTTGCAAAAAGCAGACCGAAATATAGCTGATAAATTCTCTCGTATAGAGTATGAAACGGATCAGATAAAAGATGAAAACACCAATTTAACGACCCAAAACAGAAATTTGGTTTATATTTTTGGCTCCATTTTAATTTTGGGAATGTTTTTATATATCATAAAGGCACAAAAAGCAAAAAATAGGGAATTGTTATTCAAACAAGAGCAACAAAAAGTTAATGAGGAAATCTATAGCCTAATGATTTCTCAACAAAGTAATGTAGAGTCCATTCGAATAAAAGAGAAAAAACGGGTAGCACAAGAATTACATGATGGAGTTCTAGGCAGAATGTTTGGGGTGCGAATGAATCTAGACGGTTTAAACAAAATTCACGATGAGGCTGCTATCGAAAAAAGAAACGACTACTTATCTGAATTAAAAAATATTGAGCAAGATATTCGTGAAATTTCACATGATTTGAACAGGGAAAAATCAGAATTAATCAATAACTTCGTAGCCATAGTAGACGACTTATTTGAAAACCAAAAACAGACGTTCAAACCAAAATTGGTTTCTACTATTGATTCGACCATAAAATGGGAATCGATGAGTAATACGATCAAGATCAATTTATACCGAATTATTCAAGAATCGCTTCAAAACATCAACAAGTATGCTAATGCGAATGCCATTAATGTAGAATTTAAACGAGGCATCGACAATTTGTTTGTGGAAATAAGCGATGATGGAATCGGTTTTAATGTAAATAGGGCAAAAAAAGGAATTGGATTGCAAAATATGCTTTCTAGAATCAAGGAATGCGAAGGAACATTCGAAATAAAATCAAAAAAAGGGGAAGGAACAATAATAATAGTAACAGTTCCAATTTAAATACATATAAATGACAACTCGATCAACAATTAAAAACAATATATTGATAGTAGACGATCACCCGTTTATTATACAAGGATACAAGAATGCCATTACGAGATACAATCCAAATGAGTTTGAGTTTTTAATAGAGGAGGCCAAAGATTGTAAATCGGCATACGAAATCATTACCAATTCGGAAACGAAAACTTTCGACATTGCCTTTTTAGATATAAGTATGCCCGCTTATGAGGAAAAAGGGATGTTTTCTGGGGAAGATTTAGCAAAATTGCTAATGGAATACATGCCCAATTGCAAAATCATTTTGCTCACTATGTACACCGAATTATTGAAAATTAAGAATCTTATTAGCGCTATAAATCCAAATGGACTAGTTATTAAAAATGATTTGACATTTGACGAGTTACTTTTTGGCTTCGATAAAGTGATGAAAAATGAAATTTATTACAGTCAATCCATCCAAAAAATGATAGATTTAGCCGAATCAGAAGCGATCGAGATTGATGTGTTTGACAAACAGATCCTTTTTCATATATCTAAAGGAACAAAGATTACGGATATTACGCAATACATTCCTATATCCTTGGAAGCCATCGAAAAAAGAAAACAAAATTTAAAGGATTTATTGAATATTAAAGAAGATAGTGATATGGAATTGGTCCGAGAAGCTAAAAATAAAGGCTTACTCTTCTAATTTGATGAGGATATTATCCGATAATTACCAATGCGTAAAAGGGTTCTTACTCAAATAGGAATTGTAATATCTACAGTCATTGGTGACTTCTTTGCCAAGCCAAATAGGTTTTTCGAAAGCTTCGTTTTCGGATTTAAGCTCTACTTCAGCTATTATTAAGCCCTTATTTTGACCATGAAACTCGTCCACTTCAAAGATGTGATTCCCTTTTTTTACTTCAAACCGAGTTTTGTCAATAACTCCTTTTTCGCACAACTTTAATAATGCTGCCGCTTCCTCAACAGGGATCTCTTTTTCCCATTCAAACCGAGATATTCCTGATTCATTTGAATTGCCTTTTATGGTCAGGAATCCTTTATTTCCTTTTATCCGTACTCGAACTGTTCGTTCTGGAACGGAACTCAAATAGCCTTGCGTTATTCTGTTTTGGGCAAAAGCTTCTTTTTTGAAGGCATCGGATGTAACTAAAAATTTTCTTTCTATTTCTATCATATTTGATAAAATGCTAAACAGTTTGTTACTCTAAGATTATTTTAAATGTTTGCGGAGAATTGTTATTGAAAATTTTAAGTATGTAAAACCCTGAATTTAGTTTTGATACATCAATAGCGCCATCGGGACTATTTCCGCGTAAAACGGAAGTTGATTCGAAATCAAAAAATTCATAATCAAAATTTTTGAAATCATAGTTTTTAACCGTAATCAAGGTTGTGGCAGGATTAGGAAAAACAAATGGTTTAGTTTCTTCAATAGCTATTTCGTGTTGCACGTTGTTACATGCACTTTCCAATAAAGCATCAAGATCCTTTTCATCATAGGTCAAAGTGTAATCCAGTTCTTTTGCTTTTTGGAATAATTTACAGGCTTCATTGTATTTTTTTTGATCCAGGTAAATAATGCCCAAATTTTTCATTGCATAAGAGTTGTTTTTGTCCATTTCCAAGGCTTCTTTTAAATCTTGAATTCCTTTTTCAGATTCGCCCAGTTTATGATAAAGTAAACCACGAGTTGTTTTTAAGTCCCTACCCCCATAGTTTGTTGTTCTCTCTATTATTCCTTTTTCTTTTATGAAGGCTTTGTTAATACTTGTCATAGCTTTTTCATATTCTCCAATATCGCTGTATAATCTAGCCATTCCCCATCTTGCATGGCCGTGTTCCGGTTTTTCGGCTACAATTTTTTCTAAATAAAAACGGGCTAAATCATTGGATTTTTTTTGTTGTAAATAATCGGCAAAATTGTATAAAATACGATAGTCGTTTGGAGCTGAAGCCATTGCTTTATAGTAGTATTGAAAAGCATAATTTTCCATTTCTAGTTCTAAATAGATATTGGCAAGCAAATCATACAATAGACTTTTATTTTTTTCTAAACTAGCTTTAGCTGTTTCAGAAACAACTTTGGTTGTGTTCTTCGAAATTTTGTTAATTGCATTGTCAACTTTTTTTAAATCTTCTAAAGCTAGGATAGTATTGCCAAGACGAGCTCTTAAACGTCCTCTTTGAAAGAGGTCACCTATTTTTGTCGGATTAAAATTTGTTTTTTGATTGAGCTCTGAAAGGGATTGAAGTGTTTTCTTTACTTTTTCTTCGCTATCTTTATTAAATGGCATTTTGTGGTCTGTTCTGCTTAACAATTTGCCGTGGGAAAAATTCCAAGTCACAAGTTTTTCTCCTTCTCTATTGAATTGAAAGCAATTGGAATTTTTTAAACCTTTCTCGTCATAATAAAATTCTTCGTTCAGTTTTCCGTTCGAATAATAGGTCTTTAAACTGTCTTGTTTTTTATCATTACCAGACCATATTTCAACAGAAACCACTTTGTCTTTATAGTAATACCGTTTAATTGTATTACTGTTATTGGTTTGAGCCAACATTAATACTGGAAAAAACAAGAAGGTATATAGGTATTTATACATTTTTCTATGTGGGTTAAAATTTGAAAACTGATTCTTTAGAAGATAAAAGTAGGATTTATTTTCAACTTATTCCTTTTCATAACTAATTTTTTGGTAATTAAAGATATAAATAATGATCATTTTTAATTGTAAAATACTGTATATAACTTGGATTGATATTTGCATAAATTTGCGATATGCTTGAATCAAATCCAAATAGAAAAATCATACACATCGATATGGATGCTTTCTTTGCTTCGGTAGAGCAAATGGATAATCCTGCCTTGCGTGGAAAACCTATTGCTGTAGGCGGATCAGAAAACCGTGGTGTGGTGGCTGCGGCTAGTTATGAGGCTAGGAAATATGGAGTTCGAAGTGCCCTAAGTGGTGTTTTGGCCAAAAAGAATTGTCCCGATTTAATTTTTGTAAAACCGCGATTTGAACGCTACAAAGAAATATCTAGTAAAATAAGAAAAATATTCTACGATTACACCGATTTGGTCGAGCCGTTGTCACTTGACGAGGCCTATCTCGATGTAACGATAAACAAAAAAGGCAATCCAAGCGCCACTTTATTGGCTCAAGAAATTAGGTTACGCATTTTTAACGAAGTGGGGCTAACGGCTTCGGCAGGGATTTCGGTCAATAAATTTGTGGCAAAAATTGCCAGTGATTATAATAAACCTAATGGTCAAAAAACGGTAAATTCAGATGAAGTGATCCCTTTTTTGGAGGAATTACCAATCAGGAAGTTCTATGGAGTTGGGAAAGTAACCACCGAAAAAATGTATCAATTGGGTATTTTCACTGGATTGGAATTAAAACGCAAATCCTTAGAATTTCTGGAAAAACATTTCGGAAAATCGGGGAATTTCTATTATAATGTAGTTCGGGGAATTCATAATAGCGAAGTGAAACCAGATAGAATTACTAAATCAGTGGCAGCCGAACATACCTTTGACACCAATTTGTCTTCCGAAATTTTTATGATAGAACAGCTAGAAAATATCGCCAATTCATTGGAAAAGAGACTCAAAAAAAACCATATTGCTGGAAAAACAATTACGTTGAAAATAAAATACAGCGATTTCACACAACAAACCCGAAGTAAAACGTTGCCTTATTTCATTTCGGATAAGGTATTAATTCTAGAATCAGTTAAGGAATTATTGTTTCAAGAGCGAATGAAGGACTCCGTTCGATTGCTAGGAATCTCGTTAAGCCATTTAAACACCGAAGAAAAAAAGGTGGTCGTGGTACAGTTAAAATTTGCCTTTTAACAAAAAACCTTCCGTTTAGGGAAGGTTTTTGATATTATTGGATAGGCTTGAAACTATTCAATTTCAGAAACTCTTAAAGTATTGACCATACCTTTGTCTTTTATAGGCATCGCTGCTAAGTTAATAAGGAAGTCTCCTTTTTCAACAAATCCTTTTTCCTTGGCGATTTGATTTATGTCAGTAATAGTGTCATCTGTACTAACTGAATTATCATAATAAAATGATTTCACCCCCCACAATAAATTAAGGCTTGTTAGAATTCTTTTATTGGAAGTAAAAACCAAGATATGGGATTGAGGCCTCCAGGCTGAAATTTGGAAAGCCGTATACCCACTATTTGTTAAAGTACAAATTGCTTTGGCCTTGATGCTGTTAGCCATAAGGGCTGCATGATGACAAATTATTTTGGTGATAAAACGGTTTGTTTTTATTTGAGGTGTATTTTGTGGCACTTGAATAAGAGGAGAATCCTCAACTGCTTCAATGATTTGTGTCATTTTCTGAATTACCTGAACGGGATAATTACCAGTTGCAGTTTCTCCTGAAAGCATTACAGCATCTGCACCATCCATAACAGAATTAGCAACGTCATTTACCTCTGCACGCGTTGGTGTTAGACTGGTAATCATTGTTTCCATCATTTGGGTGGCCACAATAACCGGAATCCGTGCCGTTTTCGCTCTACGAATCAATTCTTTTTGAACCAAAGGAACTTCGTGAGCTGGTAATTCGACCCCTAAATCTCCACGAGCTACCATAAGACCATCACAATAAGCAACAATTTTATCAATATTTTCTAAGGCTTCCGGCATTTCGATTTTGGCAACAATCGGAATTTTATAAGCTGAATGTTTGGCAATTAATTCTTGTAAATCTTGTAAATCTCTGGGAGTTTTAACAAAAGATAGTGCTATCCAATCTACATTTTGACCGATGGCAAAAATAGCATCGGCAATATCTTTTTCTGTCATCGCAGGCAAAGATATTTTTGTATTGGGAAGATTCACCCCTTTTTTAGATTTCAATTCGCCACCTTGAATTACTCGAGCAACTACTTCTGTTTTTTTGTCGGTTTCTACAATTTCGAAGATAAGTTTACCATCGTCAAGCAAAATTCTTTCTCCAGGATTTACATCGTTTGGAAAGTTTTGGTATTTCATGAAAACTTTTTGGGCAGTTCCAAGAATATCTTCAGCAGTGGTAAAAGTAATTAGGTCTCCATCTTTTACAACCACGCCATCTTCCATAACACCCACTCGAAGTTTTGGCCCTTGTAAATCCCCTAGAATTGCTGTAGTATAACCAAATTCTTCATTAAGACTTCTAATAATATTTATTTTTTTCTTAACATCTTCATAGTCAGCATGAGAAAAATTTATTCTAAACACATTTACCCCTGCGTCAACCATATCCTTTATGGTTTCTCTAGTGCTGCATGCAGGTCCTAGTGTGGCTACAATTTTCGTTTTTTTGTTTGTAAGCATTTGTATTAAAAAATTAAATTGTTTTTTGATTTTATTTTATTCGTTTCAACTGTATAAATTGCCGATATGTTATCAATGGCATTTAAAGCAGTCTGTATTTTTGTCCCGTTCATTGTTTCATCCAAATTTTCTATCTTTAAAAAATAATCTACTTTTTTAAATTCTGGAAGCAAATACACTTTTGTTGCCACTTCCAAAGTCAGATTTGAAAATAGATTTTGGCCATTGTCTTTTTTTTGTTGAACGACTTCGCCTTTATTTTGGATTAAATTCCAAGAAATCGCTTTTTCAATGTTATGATAATAATATCTTGAGAATTTTGTTTCTCCTTCTTTTATGTTAATCTGAATTTCATTCTTACTTTTACTCAAATTGATTGGCAGTTTTTGATTGATGAAAAATGCAAGCCGATAATCTTCTAATGAAGTATGAATAGCAATAAGATGATAATCTATTTCGTCAAATTCGCCAAGATCTAATTTATGAATAGCCATATTCATGAAAAAATAAGGTGTAAATATAGTATTTCTAAAGAAGTATCGCCCTTTATAAAACTGATGTTTTCGTTATTTTATAAACGATAACGTTTTAGTTTTAGTGGATTTGATATTATTTGTTGTCAATTTTTTCCTGAAACGCAAAATAGGCCCGTTGGGAGGCTTTTTCCTCTGCTTTCTTTTTTGAGGTCGCTCTAGCTTTTGCAATTACTTTATCGTCAATGCTTAATTTAACGCCAAACAATCTTTGACCATCAATTCCATTGTCTTCAAAAATATCATAGTGAAAATGTTTCTTTTCTTTTTGACACCATTCTATAAGCAGACTTTTATAACTGATTACTTTCCCTTCCAATCGGGCAATATCTACATATGGGATAACGACTCTTTTTTGAATAAATTTTTCGCAGTATTCATAGCCTTTGTCAAGGTAAATTGCCCCTACTAAAGACTCGAAAATGTTACCGTGAATATTGTCTCCAAAATGCTGTATAGGAACCTTGCTTTCTATAAAACGCACCAAGTTTAAGTCTTTTCCCAATTCGTTTAAATGCTCCCTGCTGACAATTTTTGAACGCATTTTAGTGAGATACCCTTCATCCCCAGCAGGTGCTTTATTAAATAGATGTGCAGCAATTACGGCACTTAACATAGCATCGCCAAGAAATTCTAGCCGTTCGTAATTAATGGCGTTGCCTCTTTCATCTAGCTTGTTGGAAGAGCGATGCGTAAACGCTTTTTTATAATTCTCAATTTTTATTGGAACAAAGCCTAAAATTTCATGTATAGCATCAAAAAAAATCCCGTCTTCAAGAGAACGGGATTTCGAAAATATTTTTCTAATGATATTCATTTAATATTAGAATTCTAATTTTTTTACTAACACACAAGCATTGTGTCCTCCAAAACCAAAAGTATTACTCATCAAGACATTCATTTCTCTTTTTTGGGCAACATTAAACGTAAAGTTTAATTTGGAGTTGATGTTTTCATCATCGGTAAAATGATTTATCGTAGGTGGAACAATTCCATATTTCATCGAAAGGATAGAAGATATAGTTTCAATTGCTCCTGCTGCTCCAAGAAGGTGACCTGTCATCGATTTAGTAGAATTCAAGTTCATTGTATAGGCGTGTTCGCCAAAAACGTGTTCGATTGCTTTAGATTCGGCTAAATCACCAAGTGGTGTTGAAGTCCCGTGCATATTCACGCCATCAACATCGGTAGGTTTTAATCCTGCATCCCTTAAACAATTTAGCATCACGTTTTTTGCCCCCAAACCTTCAGGATGAGGCGCTGTAATGTGATATGCATCTGCCGACATTCCGCCGCCACCAATTTCACAATAAATTTTTGCGCCTCGTGCAATAGCGTGTTCGTATTCTTCAAGAATTAAAGCACCGGCGCCTTCCCCAAGTATAAAACCATCTCGGTCTTTATCCATAGGCCTTGAAGCGGTTTTCGGATCATCATTTCTTGTCGAAAGCGCATGCATGGCATTGAATCCACCCATTCCTGCAATAGTTACCGCAGCCTCGGAGCCTCCGGTTACCATTATATCGGCATGGCCTAAACGGATATAATTAAAAGCATCTATAATAGCGTTTGTTGATGAAGCACAAGCAGAAACCGTTCCGAAGTTTGGCCCTCTAAATCCATATTTTATGGAAATGTGCCCACAAGCAATATCTCCAATCATTTTGGGTATAAAAAAAGGGTTGAATTTTGGCGTTCCGTCACCGGCGGCAAAATTTAGAACTTCAATTTGAAAAGTTTCCAAGCCCCCTATTCCTGAACCCCAAATTACACCAGCTTTATCTTTATCTATTTTATCTAAGTCAAAATTAGCATCATTCATAGCTTCCTCGGAGGAAACCATAGCATATTGTGCATAACGATCCATTTTCCGAGCGTCTTTTCTGTCTATGAAATCTTCAACATTAAAGTTTTTTAATTCACAAGCAAACTGGGTTTTGAATTTTGAAGCATCAAAATAAGTTATTGGAGCAGCTCCACTAACGCCGTTAACAAGTCCGTTCCAATATTCTTGAACAGTATTTCCAATAGGAGTAAGAGCGCCTAAGCCTGTCACTACAACTCGCTTTAATACCATAATTCTTATGTTTAGTATTTTTAAGACAAATAAAACCCATGCTTTCTTGGTGTATTACTATCACAAAAGAGCTATGGGTGTTATACTATGAATATTGTTTTGATTGAAATTCAATCAGGAATTTAATTTAAAAAAATAACACCCGTTAACAATGCTGTAAACGGGTGTTTTTTTTATTATTTCTTAGCTTCTTCAATATAAGAAATCGCTTGACCTACAGTACC
>CAZHVE010000078.1:0-9402 GCA_964535705.1 uncultured Flavobacterium sp. | reverse complement strand
AAAAAATCACCTACTGGCCCTTTTACCACTTCGACTTTGCAACAAGAGGCTGCACGAAAATTGTATTTACCTGTTGGAATTACCATGCAATTGGCGCAACGTTTGTACGAAGCTGGACTCATTACTTATATGAGAACAGACAGTGTAAATCTGTCAAAAGACGCGATGGAAGCCGCTCAAGCCGAAATTATTAAATCGTATGGAAAAGAATTTTCCAAGCCACGAACTTTTGTCAATAAAAGCAAAGGCGCTCAGGAAGCCCACGAAGCGATTCGTCCTACTGATATGTCGCGTCACACCGTGAATATCGATAGAGACCAAGCGCGATTGTATGATTTGATTTGGAAAAGAACCTTGGCTTCGCAAATGAGTGATGCTGAATTGGAACGAACCAATGTGAAAATTGCTGCCAATAATCATGGGGAAGTTTTCACTGCTTCTGGTGAAGTGTTGCTTTTTGAAGGTTTTCTGAAAGTGTACTTAGAAGGCCATGATGAAGACGAAGAAGAACAAGAAGGGATGTTGCCAGCGTTAAAAGTCAATGAAAAATTACAAAACAATTACATCACTGCCACCGAAAGATATTCCCGTCCTGCTGCAAGATATACCGAAGCATCTTTGGTAAAGAAACTCGAAGAACTTGGGATTGGTCGTCCATCGACTTATGCACCGACGATTTCAACGATTATCAACAGAAATTATGTTGAAAAAGGAAATCTTGATGGTCAGGAGCGTAATTATACCCAATTGACATTGCAATCTGGTAAAGTTGGTGAGAAGTTACTTAAAGAAAATACGGGTTCCGATAAAGGGAAATTAGTCCCTACTGATATTGGAACGATTGTCACGGATTTTTTAGTCAAAAATTTCGAAAATATTTTGGATTATAATTTTACCGCCAAAGTGGAACAGGATTTTGATGAAATCGCAGACGGAAACGTGAATTGGACTCAAATGATGCAGGAATTCTACGATAAATTTCACCCAACCGTGAAAGATGTAGAAGCCAATGCCGATAGGGAAAGTGGGGAGAGAATCCTTGGAACCGACCCGAAAACTGGAAAACAAGTCAGCGTTCGTTTGGGTAAATTTGGTCCCATGGCACAAATTGGAGCTGCTGACGACGAAGATAAAAAATTCGCCAGTTTGATGAATGATCAAAACATTGGAAACATTACTTTGGATGAAGTGTTGGATTTGTTTTTGTTACCCAAAAATTTGGGGACTTATAAAGGAGAAGAAATTGAGGTGAGCAACGGTCGTTTTGGTCCGTATGTGCGTCATGGAAGTGCTTTTGTTTCCTTGTCAAAAGGGGAGAATCCATTAGATGTTTCCTTAGAAAGGGCAAAAGAATTAATTGACGAGAAAGCTCAAGCTGACGCGCCAATTGCTCTATATAATGGAGAAGCTGTTCAAAAAGGAACAGGTCGGTTTGGTCCTTTTATCAAATGGGACGGAATTTTTATTAATGTAAGCAAGAAATACAATTTTGATAATTTGTCTCAATCTGATATTGTTGAACTGATCGAAGATAAATTGCAAAAAAACATTGACAAGGTTTTGCATAATTGGAAAGAAGAAGGGATTTTGGTAGAAAAAGCCCGTTGGGGAAGGTCAGTGATTACCAAAGGAAAAATCAAAATTGAATTGAGCAAAGATATTGATGCCACAAAATTGACATTGGAACAAGTTCAAGAAATGATTGCCAAGAAAACTCCAGCTAAAAAGACAGCAGCAAAGAAAACGACAACGGCTAAAAAGCCTGCTACAAAGAAAACACTCGCCAAAAAGAAATAACATATGGAATTTGATTTTCTAAAGCCTTTAGATAATGAAATCCTCCAATTTGCTAAAGGATTTTCTTCCCAACAATTGGGAAGTAAGGTAGTATTTCATTCTTCGGAGGACTTTCCGGATTTGAATAAAATTAAAATTGCCATTGTAGGCGTTTTGGAAAATCGAGGGGATGTAAACCAAACCGAGGAAGTTGATTTGTCATACATTCGAAAAGAATTGTATGGCTTATTTCCTGGAAACTGGAATGTTTCCATTGCTGATTTGGGTGATATTTATGCTGGAAATTCGATTGAGGACACATATTTTGCTTTGAAGAAAGTTGTTTCTAGTTTAATCAAGAAAAAAATTATTCCCATCGTTATAGGTGGTTCGCAAGATTTGACTTATGCACTTTATAGGGCGTATGACGAATTGGAGCAAATGGTGAACTTGGTTTCCATCGACCATTCCTTTGATTTTGGAAAAGAAAGGGATGCCGTTTCCGCTACCTCTTATTTGACCAAAATAATATTAGAAGAGCCTAACAATCTTTTTAATTTCAGTAATATAGGGTTTCAGACTTACTATAATTCACAGGAAGAAATTGATTTGATTGACAAATTATTCTTTGATGCCTATCGTTTAGGAGATGTTTCTAATACTATTGCTATTGCTGAGCCCGTTTTTAGAGATGCAGATGTTGTAAGTATTGACCTAACATCAGTCAAATCATCTGATTCGGGTAATAATAGACCCTTCAGTCCGAACGGTTTTAATGGTAAAGAGATTTGTGCTTTGTCACGATATGCCGGAATTAGTGATAAAGTTTCGCTTTTAGGAGTTTTTAATCACAATAATTCTACACAAGAGTCCGTTTTAATAGCTCAAATCATTTGGTATTTTATAGAAGGCTTTCACTACCGTTCTAATGAATACCCATTTGGAAGTAAAGATAATTATATAAAGTACATTGTACCATTTGAGGAAGAAGAAGGGTTGATATTCTATAAAAGCAACAAAACCGATAGATGGTGGATTGAAATTCCATTTATTTCTAACGGCAATAATAAGTTAAAGAAAAACACGTTATTACCTTGTTCGCATGAAGAGTATTTAGGAGCTTGCAATCAAGAAATTCCTGAAAGATGGTGGAAAGCACAAAGAAAGAATATTTTATAAATAAAGTCAGAACGACAATTGATTTAGTTATAATTAATTTAAAAGATTGAATTACACGTATTTATTGTAATCAAAATCTTACGTTAAAAATGAAATTTTAGGTATTTTATCGGTTTTATTTGTATTTTATCGATAAAATATTTTTTTTTCACAATTTTTAATTTTAGTTTTGGTTTCTAAAACAATTAGTACAAAATAAATAATTGGTTTTTTTAATAATAATAAATAGGTTTACGCAATTTATAATAATGAATATATAACTCAATTTATATGAAGAAGTTTATTGCATTTATGGCAATTTTAACGGTATTAATTAGCTGTGGCGGGTCAACTGATAAAGGCGAATTAGTTGGTGTTAAGGGAGCAAAATGGCATCCTGAAAAACCGTTTGGAATGACTTTGATTCCAGCAGGTTCATTTATTATGGGAAAATCAGATGATGATGTTGCCCATGTTGAAGACGCACCTACAAAAACAGTTACGGTACGCTCTTTTTATATGGATGAAACAGAAATAACCAATAGTGAATACAGGCAATTTGTAAATTGGGTAAAAGATTCGACTATGAGGGTTAGACTGGCGATTTTGGCGGACGAAACGGGTCAAAAAGCATCAGATGTAAAAGATAAAGCTAAAGGGAAAAATGCTGGAAGCATTGGAGATTTTGCTTTTAATGATGCTGATCCAGAAAAAATGACGGCTTATGATAAGTATATGTATGACAACTATTACAGTATTGGTACAGATGATGATCCTTATGCTGGGAGAAAACTAAATAAAAAAGTAAAGTTAATCAAAGACACCAAATTGTATCCAGACGAGTATTATGCAGAGGTAATGGATTCAATGTATTTGTCATTAGAAGAGTCTTTTAATGGTTTGAGAACATTGGACGTAAATAAATTAAAATTCCGTTATTCCTGGATGGATATTCAAGCTGCTGCCAAAGCCAAAACGGGTAAGAGAAAAGATTTTATAAGAACAGAACAAGTAAAGATATATCCTGATACTGCAACTTGGATTAAAGATTTTAATTATTCCTACAATGAACCTATGCACAATGATTATTTTTGGCATCAAGCCTACGGAGAATATCCCGTTGTAGGTGTGAACTGGAAACAAGCCAAAGCCTTTTGTGCATGGAGAACATTGAACAAAAATACTTACATCAAATCTAAGAAGAAAGGACATGATTTAACCAATAGTTTTAGATTGGCAACTGAAGCAGAATGGGAATATTCTGCTAGAGGAGGTCTTGAATCCGCAACTTATCCATGGGGTGGTCCTTATACTAAAAATGACAGAGGATGTTTTTTGGCTAATTTTAAACCCAATAGGGGAGATTACGCAGCTGATCAAGCCTTGTATACTGTAGAAGCAAAATCGTATGAGCCAAATGGTTTTAATTTGTATAACATGGCTGGGAATGTTTCAGAATGGACGGACACTTCATACGATCCTAACACCTATGAATATGTTTCTTCAATAAATCCCAACGTTCAAGATTTTAAAAACATGCGAAAAGTGGTTCGAGGCGGTTCCTGGAAAGATGTTGCTTATTTCCTTCAAGTAAGTACTCGTGATCATGAATATGCCGATTCTGCTAGGAGTTATATCGGTTTTAGAACCGTTCAGGATTATATGGGAGTACAATCAACAGATAAAATTAAAAAGAAAAAATAAACTATATAAAAATTTCATTAATCAAAAAAACAAATATTATGGCATTAGTAAGTAAAAAAAACATGAATAAGGCATATGGTCTTGGAGCTGCGATTGTAATTATTGGAGCTTTATTTAAAATTACCCACCTTGAATTCGGTTTTGTCACCGGAAATTTAATGCTTACTATAGGCCTTGTAGTGGAAGCTGGAATTTTTGCCCTTTCCGCATTTGAACCCGTAGACGAAGATTTGGATTGGACCCTGGTTTATCCGGAACTTGCTAATGGTGAGGCCAGAAAAAAAACAACAAAAGCAGAAACTCCTTCTGAGGCACAGGGATTATTATCTCAAAAATTGGATGCCATGCTGAAAGAAGCAAAAATTGACGGAGAATTGATGGCTAGTTTAGGCAATAGCATTAAAAACTTTGAAGGTGCTGCAAAAAGTATCATGCCTACAGCAGATTCTTTGGCTTCTACCAAAAAATATAGTGAAGAGTTGAGTTTGGCTGCAGCACAAATGGAGTCTCTAAACAGCTTGTATAAAATACAATTGCAGAGCGCTTCTAGAAATGCTCAAATAAATGAGGAAGTAGTTGAAAACAATATAAAATTAAAGGAGCAAATGCAGTCATTGACATCTAACTTGTCTTCATTGAACAATGTGTATGGAGGAATGCTTTCTGCAATGAGTAATAAAGGATAATTAGTTCATACTTTTTATTAAAAACCAATAAACTAATTACTAGAAAATATGGCAGGAGGAAAATTAAGCCCTAGACAGAAGATGATAAACCTAATGTACTTGGTTTTTATTGCGATGTTAGCATTAAATATGTCCAAAGAAGTTTTATCTGCTTTTGGAATTTTAAATAAAAAAATTATTGAGTCCAACTCAATTACCGATGAGAGAAATAAGGCCTCTTTTCAACAACTTTCTCAAAAAGCAGAAGAACAACCTGGGCAATATGGCAATAAAAAAGTCATTGTTGAAAAAATTAGGGCAATCTCAAAAGAGTATTGTGATTATTTGGAAAATATTAAAACAACCATTACTAGAAAAACCGAAAAAGATGCTCAAGGGAATTACATGTATGAGCAAATGGATAAAGGGGATTTAGTAGACAGATTGTTTTTTAAAGGAGAAAAACCTTCTAAAGATGGGCAAGAGTTCTTAAACAGAATTGTAGATTATCCTTCTCAAATTAAGAAAATAGCCGGAAGTAAACTTCCTGAAATTGAGATTAGAAAAATTGAAAAAAGATTTACGACTGAACCAGTTAAATCTAAAGAAGCGGGTGCAACTTTGCCTTGGATAGATTATAATTACAAAGGATTTCCTTTAATTGCAACGGTTACTAAACTAACGCAATTGCAAGCCGATGTAAAAGCAACAGAAAGCGATGTGATGGCATCTATGTTTCAATCCGATTTGATAGCTGCAGCATCTCTTACAAAATACGAACCAATAGTAGTTCTTTCAAAATCAGTTTTCTTTCAAGGGGAAGCCGTTACAGGTAAAGTGATACTTGGAAAATTTGACCCGGATTTAATTGCTAAATCAGTTGTTGTTAATGGTATAGGCGTTAAAGCTCTTGCAGGTCAAGCCAACTTCTCTTTTGGGGCGGGTAGTATTGGCGAGCATCCAATTACGGGTTCTTTTAATTTTGAAGAAAATGGAAAATTAGTTCCTTTGAAAATTGCAGGAAACTACGTTGTAGTGGCAAGACCAAAATCGGCTACCATATCAGCCGATAAAATGAATGTGGTGTATCGTGGTGTTGTAAATCCGATGACGATTTCGTTTGCAGGCATATCTGCTGATAAGGTTTCTGCTTCAGCAGCCGGATTGAGCGCTTCAGGAGCTCCAGGGGCTTTTAGTATGCGACCTGGAACGGGTACCGAAGTAGTTATCAATGTGACAGGAACGCTGCCTGACGGTTCTAAAGTGTCTGATAAAAAGACATTCAGAATAAAAGGAATTCCAGGCCCAACAGGGACAATTAGAGGGGAAATGGGCGTAGTAAAAGGGCCTAAATCAAGTTTAGAAATTTCAACAATTGGAGCTAAATTGGTTGATTTTGATTTCGAAGTTGGTTTGGATGTCGTGGGATTCAATTTTAAAGTGGCTGGCCAGCCCACGGTGGTTGTTCCAGGAAATAAATTAAATGCCCAATGTAAAGCCGTTCTTTCAAAAGCTGGAAGAGGCGATCAAGTTACTATTTCTGAGATTAAAACTAAATTAGTGGGAGCTGGAAGTTATTTATTGCCAAGAACCGCCCCAGTAATTTATGAAATACAATAGGTAAGGTTTTTTACATAAAGACACTTCAATAACTGATAATGATAATATGATGAATGCAAGAAATTTTTTAATAGTTATTATTTATATTACGGCGAGTATGGTTTCTTTTGCGCAATCTAATTTGCTTAATGCAAAATTTCCCGAAGAAATAGGAATGAAGTCTGCTGACCAACTTATTGCCGATAATGACAAACCTTTAGAATATGGTTTTGTTAGTGATAGGGATATTTTGATGGGCAAAATGACTTGGGAAATTATTGATTTGAGTGAAAGAATTAATTTCCCGCTCTACTTTCCGGTTGATACTGCAAACATAGGGCCAGACAGACGTTCTTTATATGATGTTTTAACCAAATCCATTCGCAACGGCGATATTACTGATGTCTATTCTGATAGTTATTTCAATACCAAAAAAACATACAAGGATATTAAAGCTTCTTTGACTCGAATTGATACCACTGATGCCGGAAGAGAACAAATTAATGCAGGGCAAAAAATTTCACCTGAATATATTATAAAACAAGATCTTACCGCTCAGGATGTCAGCCAGTACAAAATTAAGGGTTATTGGTATTTTGACAAACGACAAAGTGAATTAAAATATCGTTTGCTTGGAATTTGTCCTGTAACACCAGATGTTTTTACAATGAACAGTGACGAAAAAGATTATATTGAATTGTTCTGGGTGTTTTTTCCAGCTGCCAGGGATGTTTTGAACGAGGCCAAATCGTTTAATGATAGAAACTCGGCTATGCCTATTTCTTTTGACCAAATATTAAACTCAAGAAAATTTAATGGCACCATTTATCAAGAAGAGAATGTATATGGCGATAGGTCAATTGCAAGTTATATGAAAGACAACGCACAGAATCAACTATTAGAATCTGAAAGAGTGAAAGAAAAAATCCGAAATTTTGAACAGGATATGTGGAATTATTAAATTTCATTTTATACAGTATTATAGAGAACTCTTGCCTTAGGTAGGAGTTTTTTGTTTTTTGGGTTTACCTTTGTACATCTTATATAAAAATCATTTCTAAATGTTAGATTATTTAATTATAGGTTCTGGATTAGCCGGTATTTCATTCTCAGAAATGGCCTTGCAAAACGGCAAGTCTATTTTAGTATTGGATAATAGTTCACAGAACTCTTCCAAAATTGCTGCGGGCTTATACAATCCTGTTATTCTGAAACGTTTCAGCGAAGTAGGGCAGGCCAAAGCGCATTTGCTGGTTATGAAGGAGTTCTTTGCTGTCTTAGAGAAAAAACTCAATACCCAAGTAGATTTTAAAATGCCTATTTTAAGAAAATTTTTTTCTATCGAAGAACAAAACAATTGGTTCGCCGCTTCTGACAAAGTGAATATTGGACCTTATTTATCCACTCAATTAATTACTAAAAAATATAAATCCATAGATTCGTCTTTTGGATATGGAGAAGTTTTACAAACGGGTTATGTCGATACCGCATTACTTTTGAAGAAGTATAAAAACTACCTCATAACAAATCAACTCTTCTTGGAGGAATCTTTTGATTATTCTCTTTTACAGGAAGAAACCGATGGAATACGATACAAGGATATTCAGGCTAGGCACATCATCTTTGCAGAAGGATTTGGCATGCACGCCAATCCTTATTTTCAGCATTTGCCACTAGACGGAACAAAAGGTGAGTTGCTTATCATAAAAGCACCTTTGTTGAATTTAGATGTTATTTTAAACACCAGTCTGTATATTTTGCCTCTTGGAAATGATTTATTCAAAATTGGAGCTACATACAATTGGGACGACAAAACAGTTTTGCCTACTGAAGCGGGAAAAAATGAATTAGTTCAAAGAATTAAGGAGATCATCACTTGTGATTTTGAAATTATGGAACATCATGCTGGCGTTCGACCGACAGTAAAGGACAGAAAACCCTTGATTGGAACCTATGAGCACCACAATTCGATACACATTCTTAATGGCTTGGGAACTCGTGGCGTTATGTTAGGACCAGCAATGGCAAAAGCATTATTCGAAAATATCGAATATCAAAAACCACTGGATAGATTTGTTGATATTAAAAGGTTTGCCAAAAAAAGTTAGCTTATTTTTTGAATTTATTGTCGAAAGACACAAACATATTGATGTAAATATTTCTCGACCATCTTAAAACAAAAGGAAATAAAAGAATATTGGCAACAACGATAGCGATAAAAGAGGTTTTTATACTGGAATCAAGAATAAGATAAGAAACGATGAAGGTTGCAATACTAAGCGCTACATTTAATCCGTAGCTGACATACATAGCGCCATAAAAAAAGGAAGGCTCAATCTGGTATTTCAAACCACAGTGGCTACATTTTTCGTTCATTTTTAGCAATTTTGAAAAATGTAAGGGATTTTTATCCAAATACATACTCTCATTTTGACATCTAGGACAAGTTCCTGTTAAAATGCTATTTAATTTGGATCCTTTTTTTAACATTTGCAAAAAA
>CAZHVE010000077.1:0-9502 GCA_964535705.1 uncultured Flavobacterium sp. | reverse complement strand
TTTATATTCAAAAATAAAATATACAAGGCAGCTTTAACCCGTAAAACAAAATACTTATTATCAATTTTATACAAACTATCATCAAAAGAAATCCACCGAGAAGGAAAATAGTCGGAATCGTCATTTTGCACACCAAATTCATCACTAAAATTTTTAATAGGTCGAATTATTTTTGAACTTTCTTTTTCACCCAACCATGCTGTCCACCATGAAAAAGTAGAATTACTAATTACAAAATCGTCACATTGTGACCCCAAAACCAATTGCTCAATACCGGATAATTCTTTTAGAAAATAGGCGTTTTTTAAAAATGAAAAATGGAATTCACAGTACTTAATATCATCGCTTGTGAAAATCAAATTTCTATTTTTCCAATCTGGGAAATTCTCAATAATAGCTAGAAAATAGTACTTAAAGGATAATTGAAAATAATAGGGATGCTTAATAAAATCTCCTCTTCGGACAGAAATCAGTATCGCTTTTTTTGAAAACAACACTTGATGTTGTTTTAATAATTGGTTTTTAAAATCGGTATTGAATGTAAAAATTTCTTTGGTTTTATTTCGGTCAAAATAGCTTTCAGATTGCAACCAACCATCAATAACATAATTGCCTTCTGCGAAATTCCATTCATAGTAATTGAACTTTTCTTCTTGAACAACTTCAAAACTATCATCCTGTAACGAAACTGGGAATTGATTTTTAAAAAATTTAGAATACTGCCAAGTCGGAAAGGAAAATGGGTGTCCATTTTTTTGGGCAATTCCAATGGTTGAAGCAATTTGAAATAACTGATTTCCCAAATTTCCTTTACCTCCTAATTTTGAAAATGTTAGCATTTTTATAAAATTGAACTACTATTTATGAATAAATTAAATTTCTATTATTAGTTATCTCTAAACTGTTTTTGATGATTAATTTCCCAAATGGCCTTATCTTCTATCGTTTCCATAAATAATTGAGCACTATTTCCTTGACCAAAATCGGCAGTCACTTTATTAAATTCTTTCACATCAATATTTTTCAATGCTTCCTCAATACTCATTGTGGTATAATCTAGATTGATAATATCGGTATGCACTGCCCTATTTTGTTGACGTGACCCTATATTAATTATTGGAATTCCATAATAAGGAGCTTCCCGAACTCCAGCACTACTATTACCAATAATGAATTGGCTATTTTTTAAAAGGATTAAAAAATACTCAAATCGTAGGGAAGGAAAAATTCTAAATCTCGAATTTTCTTTCAACGCTTGATATCTTTCAATAATACTTTGACTTCCTAAATCATTATTTGGATAAATTACCACATAGTTATGAGTATCATTCTGCAAAGCTTTTACAAAATTTTCAGCATGTTGCTTCATCTCTTTGACCTCTGTGGTAACAGGATGAAACATGACTATTGCATACTTTTCAAAAGGAATTTGGTAATAGTCTTTAACTGTTTCTAAGTGGGGTAATTCATCCGAGAACATAACGTCAATATCCGGTGAACCAATAGTGTAAATAGAAGACTCTATTTCGCCCATTTGTTTCAATCGCTTGGCTGCATCATTATTAGAAACAAAATGAATATGACATAATTTACTCACACTATGACGGATTAATTCATCTACCGTTCCCGAAATTTCTCCACCTTCGATATGAGCAACTAAAATATTATTCAACGAACCCACTATTGCTCCAGCCAAGGTTTCTACTCGATCTCCATGCACAATTATCATATCGGGATTTATCGTTTTTACATAAGTGGATAAGCCTTCGATAGTTTTGGCCAAGGTCAAATCCATCGTAGTTTCATGAGTGTGGTTTTCGAAAGTATGTACGTTTTTAAAATTACATCTTTCGATTTCGATAAGTGTGTAACCGTACTCTTTTTGCAAATGCATGCCTGTAACAAAAACAAAAACTTCAAATTCTTGCTGTTTTTCAAGAATTGAAATTAATGATTTTATTTTGCCAAAATCGGCACGCGTTCCTGTTAGGAATAAGATTTTTTTCATATTTATTTCTTTGTCACGTCGAGCGCAGTCGAGACGCTTCTGTTTTAGAAACATTTTTTTATTATCATGAATCTCGACTGCGCTCGATTTGACATCTATAATTCTTAACACAGCCTGGTTGTCACATCAAGCTCAGTCTAGGCGCTTATACTAGAAACACTTTATAAATCCATTTCATTATCGGAATTATATTTATGATGTGTAGCATTCCTGCATTCTGACAAGTCCTGCAATTTATCAAAATTTTCGTCTATTAAGCTCTGTTTTTTCTTCCTGCTCCATTTTTTTATTTTCTTCTCGAACGCAATGGCTTGATTCGGCTCAGTAAAATCCTGATAAAAAGCCAAGGTAACCGGTCTTCGAGAATGGGTATAGGCTTCTGGATATTTACCCGCATTATGTTCTATCAAACGTCTATCAATATCCGAAGTAATTCCGACATAAAGTGAATTATCATTGCATTTGAGTATGTAAACGTAATAGAATTTCATAAATAATATTTTGATTTTAACATCAACTTACTTCACCTCGAGCGCAGTCGAGAGGCTTTACTTTTCTATATCTACCCAATCTAATTGCTCATCATTTTCTATATTTCTAGTTGCTTTTTTTCCTAACAAATCATTGAAATGCTCTGCCAGAATTTTACCTGTTCCAGGTCGTTTCACCCAGATATTTTCCTTGGTAAACACTTCCCCTTTTTCGATTGAAGCTATGGCACAGACCGTGGCAAAAGCAAAATCAATGGTAACTTGTTCTTCTTTGGCTGGTTCTTTTGTTCCCCCACGCATTTGCCAAATTTCATTAGAATTACTAATTAATTCTTTGGTGGTTGTTTCGTCCATACTACAAACAATATCTGGACCTGTACGTTGCATGGTGTCTGTGAAATGCCTTTCTAAAATACTCGCGCCCAATGCCACTGCACCCAAACAAGCATTGTTATTTAAAGTATGATCTGATAACCCAAAAACTTTATCCAGAAAGGCTTCATGCATTTGTGTCATTGCTCCAAAACGCACCAAATGAATGGGTGTTGGATATAAATTAGTGGTATGCAACAAGGCAACAGGAATGTTGTGCTTGTCAAAAATTGCAACTGCCTTTCGCACACTTTCAATGGTGTTCATTCCGGTACTCAAAATTACAGGCTTTCCAAAAGAACAAATGTGTTCTAAAAGCGGGTAATTATTACATTCGCCAGAACCAATTTTGTAGGCTGGGATTTCAAATTTTTGCAACCTATTGGCAGCAGCACGAGAAAAAGGAGTTGATATAAAAATCATCCCTCTGCTTTCTACATAATTTTTTAGTGCCAATTCATCGGATTCATCGAGCGCACAACGTTCCATAATTTCATATATGGAAACATCAGAGTTTCCTGGAATTACTTTTTTGGCTGCTCCAGACATTTCGTCTGCCACGATATGGGTTTGGTGTTTGACTACTTCTACTCCAGCACGATGTGCAGCATCGACCATTTCTTTGGCTACTTGCAAAGAACCTTCGTGATTGATGCCAATTTCGGCAATGACTAATGGTGGGTAATCGAGACCTATTTTTCTACCTGCTATTTCTATATATGGATTCATTTTTGATGGCATGTTCTTATTTTATTTTTAATAAAAGTAGACACTTTTTGTTCAAACCAAAACAACTTCATTTTTAATGTTGGGTTTATGAAAATAAGTTTTCCTCCTCCTACATAACAGCTAACACCGCCACCACCGTGAGAATACGGTTTATTTTTATTATTTGATATAACATTAACGTATTTGTTTTTTGGAAAAATTTGTCTAAGTGCTTCTGTTTGATCTTTTCTATCGCCTTCAATAAATATGATGGTATTCTTTTTACAAAAAGCAACTATTTCTTTTAAAGTATCATCATAACCATCAATAATTATTAAATCAAATTTGTTATTTTGAATCTGATTTAATTCTGTAAATAATTCTATTTGATCATAATTGGATACGTTTTTTTTTATTGCCTCAAGACAGAATTCGTTTTTTTCTGTCCCTGAATAACTTATTTTTTTACTATTGTTTTCTGAAAATTTTAAAACTGTATCAGCTATTGAGCCAATTCCCAAACCCAACTCTAAAATGCTATTTACATTAAATATTTTAATTATTTCAATTATAGTTTCTAATGCAAATTCGCTTGCGATATAATCACAGCCTTCAAGTTCACAAAATCTTTTGTAGTTTTGAACAGCTAAATTCTTGTCTTTCATCTATTTTTAATTAAATAATTAGCATAATCCAAATCCTCTTGTGTATCAATATCAACAGTAGCAAAAATAGAATTTACTTCATAAGGATAGGCAGATTTTGAAATGATTTTATCTTCTAAAATTAATTTTGCTTTGCTAATATACAATAATCCATTTTCGAAATACAAGGGCGCTAAATCTTGACTTCGTTGTCCTATTTCGTAATTAGAAGGAATAAATTGATTGTTTTTTATTTTACCCAACTTTTGATAATTTCTAGAAACTGTGATTAAGCTATCGCAATTTTGTTTTTGATAGATTTTAAAAGCTTCTTTTAGCAAATTTTCTTCCCGAAGAGGATTGGTAGGTTGCAGCAAAATTAAATCTTCAACTTCATGATTCAATGATTCTAAAACATGTTGGAGTGCCGATACTGTAGGTTCAAAATCGCCTGATAAACTTTCGGGTCTATCAATTACTTTGGCTCCGTAGTGTAGGGCGATATTTTTGATAGCTATATCATCAGTCGAAACATATACCTCATCAATAATGGAGCTGTTTTTCTGTGCATATAAAATGCTATGTGCAATCAAGGGAATTCCTCCCAACAATAAAATATTCTTGTTGGGCAATCGTTTTGAACCTCCTCGAGCTGGAATGATAGCTATTGTTTTCATTTAAAATTCGATATTTAAAAAGTCCTCTAAACTACAGACCATAACTTGTGGAGCAATGTCATAAAATCCTAAAATTGGGGCAAGGACAAATGTTCGCTGTGGCTGTACAACATCTAAAGCACGCCAAAAACCTTTAGTCAATTTTGGTGTCGTCGAAGCTTTACATTCTATGGCAATGCGCTGATTCCCTTTTACCAATATCAAATCCAGCTCATCGCCTGTGGCGGTTCTATAGAAATAATAATCCCAATCAGGCATATTTACGATAACATTTTCGACCACTACGCCTTCCCAAGAAGAACCAAATATTGGATTTCCCAATAAGGAGTTGTAATCAGGAATCGCCAATAATTGATGTAGTATTCCCGAATCTCGAACGAATACTTTGGGTGATTTTATCAATCTTTTCTTCACATTGGTTTCGTACGGCATCACCATTCTTACGATAAAAGTTTGCTCCAACAAATCAATATAACGCTTAATCGTGGGATGTGTCAAACCCAAAGATTCACCCAACTTTGAATAATTTAATAGCTGTCCTTGATTGTGAGCACACATCATCAAAAGTCGTTTGAGTTGCAAAGCTGGAATTTGAAAACCCAGTTTCGGAATATCTCTTTCTACGAATGTTTTGATAAAATTATCACGCCATATTTTACTAAAAGCATCGTTTTCAGCCAAATAACTATCCGGAAAACCACCTCTTAACCAAAATATATTTAAGTTAAACCCATCTAAATTGTTCAATTCATTGAGTGTAAATGGTGCTAAATAAACCATTCCTATTCTTCCCGCCAAACTCTCGGAAGTCTGCTGAATTAAATCTCTTGAGGCAGAACCCAATAGGATAAATTTTCCATTTTGCCTGTTCTTATCCACAACACTTCGTAAAACGGAAAACAATTGAGGAACCAATTGAATTTCGTCCAAGCATATTATTTTATCATCATTCGATTGAAAAAAGTAAATTGGCTGATCTAGTTTACTCAAATCGGAATCGTTCTGCAAGTCGAGATACACGGAATCGCCCCAAGTTACAGCCAATTTTTTGACCAAAGTAGATTTTCCGCATTGTCTTGGCCCTAAAACCGCAACAACTGGAAATATTTTAAGATACTGACGAACAGTTGCTTCTACTTTTCTTTCTATAAAATTATGCATATTGTAAATATGATTTTCAATTTGCAGTAAAATTACTTAAAATTATTCTAAAAATCACTTTTTATTGGCATAATTTCAATAAAATAACTTATTAAGTAAAAAGTAAGAGTAAATAAATATATTTTAATTTATTGTAAATCAATACTTTGAATTAAATTTTAACACAAATCGTGCAAATTGAAAATAATATTTTCAATTTGCACGATTTATGTAGTTTAGGCTTATTTTTCTACTTGCCAATAAATTTTGGTTTCGGGAAGTTTCGTGTAAATAATGTATTCTTTTGAAGACAATCGGTTGCTGTTTTTTATGATTTTAGGAATTGCCAAAACCAAATCTAACAATGCCAAAACTAGCGCTTGAAACATTTTTAAATCGCCTTTGAATACTTTTTTGAGCTGCATCCATATAGAATAGGCTAGCTTTCTTGGAATTGTAGCAATGGGATAAAACATGAAGAGCAAATACCAACCCGAGCGAAGCGACCGTCGCAACCGAATGGTATAATCGGCATTATTTTTTCGGGATTTTACATCCACTCTATGATTGACTAAAACTTCGGGAAGATAATGAACTTGCCCGTTCTTTTTGAATAATTGATAGGAAGCGAAATTCTCTTCGCCATAAAAAACAAACCATTCTGGATAATTGGGAATGTCTCGCCAAGCTGACATACGCCACACATGAGCACAACCCACAAATCCTTGTACTTGACCTGATTTTTTATTAGAAACTACGGAACTTGGTTCTTGCAATCCCCAAAAAATGCGCAAGGCTATTAAACCACAATTCGCATTATTTTCAAAATGTTTTTGTATGAGTTCTAATGGATTTTCGGTAACAAAATGAGCATCATCGTCTAATGAAATAGCATAAGTTGCTTCGGTTTCGTTGAGCATCGTGTTCCTGCAAAAAATATATCCTTTAGAAATTTCATTTCTTTGAATTTTGATGTTGGAAAAATTATTTGTCACATATTCGAAGGTACCATCTGTGGAACCGTCATCAAAAACCACACATTCTACATCGTTTCTAACCAACAAATAATTGATTTTATCCAAGGTAAAAGCCAAATCGGTTATGCGATTTTTGGTGGTGATGAGTAGGGAGAATATGGGTTGTATTGATTTCATTATTTGGTATCGTAATGACCCATTGCCGAAACAACATAAACAGTTACAATCTTTTCATCAACACTATATATTATTCTGTGTTCTCTGTTTATTCGTCTTGACCATAACCCTGTTAAACTATGCTTTAATGGTTCGGGCTGACCTTCTCCAATAAATGGGGTTTCTTTTAATTCGTTAAATATTTTATCAATTTTGTTGTTGATTGCTTTGTTTCCAGCTTTTTTATGTTTTGCAAGTTCTGTTATTGCACTTTCAGAAAAAGTTACTAGATACTTTCCCATATAGACTTTGTAGTTATAGGTGTAAATTTTTCTTTTGCAATTCTATTTTGTATCATTGCAACAAACTTTGGGTCATAAGGACTTTGCATCGCCTGTTCGCTATCGCTCGTGCCTTTTTTTGCTTTTGAATCAGGTTTTGCTGTCTTTGTTTCAATGGCAACACCTTTGTTTGAAACAGAAAGTATTTTAGCCAACTCCAATACTATTTTACCTGCTTTAGTACGCTCATTTATAGTTATAGTTGTCATAATCCTATTTTTTGATTTACAAATATACAAAAATCATGCTATTGTAAAGCCAAATCGGTTATGCGATTTTTGGTGGTGATGAGTAGGGAGAAAATACAAGTTGACATTTGGTTTTTTTGATTAGTTCAAATCATTAATCACTTTTTTCAAATACGATGCAGATAAATATTCTCCTAAATCGGTTCTATTTAAGAGTAAATTATCAGGATTCAGTTTCCATAATTGATATAGTTTTCCAATAAGAGTCGCAATTTTTTCCACATCATCGACTTCTGACCAAAATTCATATTCGTCGCCTAACAACCTTTTGGTTTCGCTATAATATGGTGCTAAAGACAAAATCATTTTATTTGCCTCAACGCAATGCGGGAATTTAGCTGGAAGAAATGGACTGATTTCTGATTTTGATTCTAAAATGATATTTACAGAAACTTTTTGTTGAAGACTATAAACCATATCAAAGGCTACATTTTTGTCATCAATATAGATTTCGGGACTGTTTTTTTTATATCCTTCCAACATTTTTTCGTGATAAGATGCATTGCCTAAAAGCATCAATTTTGACTCTTTTGCCACTTCTGGATTTTGTTGCAAAAACAATTTAAATCCCTCGATTAAACCTTTTGGCGAGCGTTGTTTCATTAAATTTCCTGCGTGCAATAAATTGAATTTTGCAGTATCAAAATAAAAAAGTGATCCTAATTTATCTTCTAAATTTTCAAAATTATAACTGGCATTCTGGTGTGGTATTACTACTCCTGTTTTTTCAAAATTTTCAAAATAACTCGCCATCCATTCTTTGAGCAACAAACTCGGAAATCCGCTGTGTTTTGCTTTTTCGGAAACCTTTCTAAAAAAATTCTCCTTTTTTTCAAAACCAGATTCAATCCAGTTGTAAGGTCGTGGATAGTAATGAAACGGGTACGGATCGTGAACATAAGCTAGCCATTTACAATGCAATTCAGGAACTTTTAATAACGCATAATGGGGTCTAAAACTAGCGCCTTTACTTAAGGTTAAAACTAGATCTGGTTGAAAAGTACATTTTTTTAATGCCTTAACAATACTATTGACATCATTAAAAAAGGTAAATGAAAATCCAAATTTCTTTTCGAAAAATGGTGCTAAATTCCAATTAAAATTTCTACTCAAAACTCTTTGAAATCTACTTAGAAGATAATTTAGGCTAAATTTTATTTCTGGAATCGCATAACAGGAAACCCCTTGTAATTGTATGTTTTTCAACGTATAATGATAAACTAACACTTCGAAACCCGCTTCGACCAGATTATTTATTAAAGCCACATTAGCTTTAGAACCACTGCTATCTTCTATGTTTATGGAATCGACTACTACGAGTATTTTCATTTTAGTCTTGATTTAATAAGTAGTTTACAATTTTTTTAGACGCATCTCCATTTCCGTAAGGATTCGTTGCATTTCCATAACCTTCAAAGTTATCTAGAATAGAATTGGCAGTGCTTACAATTTTATACGTATCAGTTCCCACCAATGTCGAAAAACCAGTAGCAATTCCTTCGGGTCTTTCAGAAACGTTTCGTGTTACCAAAACAGGTTTTCCTATTGATGGTGCTTCTTCTTGAACACCTCCTGAATCGGTTACTATCAAAAAAGATTGTTGCATGAGCCAAACAAATGCAGGGTATGAAACGGGTGAAATTAAATGGATGTTTTCTTTATTAGACAATAATTCATAAACAACATCCTTAACATTGGGATTCAAATGTACTGGATAAACAATAACAACATCGTCTCTTT
>CAZHVE010000076.1:0-9529 GCA_964535705.1 uncultured Flavobacterium sp. | reverse complement strand
GAAACAGAAAGTGGCTATCAAAATTAGCTATCTCGACGAGGGTAAAGGGGAATGGTTATTGTCTTTTAACGGAGCAAAAGGAACCGAATCACGAACTGTGAAATGTTCGGACTCAAAAAAACTTCTGACGACCACTTTTTTTGTAGAAGCTGATTTTAATCAGAAGAAAAATTCTGGTTATGATTTCGAATGTTTGGCGCAGAAAGGGTTGAAACCCATAGTTAGCTTTGTTAGGATAGTTAAACTCTAAAGTTTTTTTTAAATTTGAAATTGGAATACTAAAAAATTAAAGCTTAAATAAATGAAAATCACTCACAAATTTTCTCTCCTTTTTTTACTAGTTTCTTTTGTGTCTGTTGGCGGTTACGCTCAGTCCCAAAAAGGATATGGTATCTCTAGTTGGGCGGGGTGGAAACCGGGGCAAATTTCGAAAGCAAATTGTCCAGAACTTCGAAGTGTTCCGCTGATCCTCCAGTGGAATTCACTCGAATTGACACCTGGAAATTATGAATTCGATGAGAAAATTGGAAATCCACTTAGAGAAGCAGCTAAAGAGGGTTTATCTGTTACACTTATGATTTGGGTTGGACCCCATGCTCCAGAATGGATTTATGAAAAAGGGGTTCCATTAGTTATTACTGACAGAAAGGTTAATGCTTTGGGGCAGAAGACGGATAGCCAAAAAAAATATCCTTACTATTTGCATCCAGAATACAAAAAGGGATTTTTCAACTTGATAAATGCTTTCGGAAGTTATGTTAGTGCTCTACAGCCAAAATTGCGTCAAAATATTGTTTTTGTGCAGTGTGCCGAAGGATCCACAGGTGATGGAGAACCCTATAAAGGAGTCCCAATCGAAAAAAAATATGAAATTTCAAATGAAGTATGGAACCAATTTCGACTAGAATCTTGGAAGTGTTACCAAAACGCCTTTCCCGGTATCCCAATTCTAGTGAACTCTGATTCTAATGGTAATTTAGAATCCCAATGGCTATTGGATAATATGGAGGTCATCGCCTTAAAGCAAGGAATGTTTAGCCACGGCTATTATGTTAGTGATAATGACAAACGTCTGGCCAAGTTAGATTTTATAGAGGCTGAAGCTAAAAAACGTGGAAAAAGGGTACTTACTCGTGGAGAAATGGACGGCGAATTGTTTGAAATGGGCTGGTCGAACCGCAATATTCCTCAAGCACTCTACTGGTCGGGAATTTTTGCTTCGCATTGCCGACTCGATATTTGGAATGTTCCAACGCAAGCTTTACTGGAGAAAGATAACTTACCCGCTTGTGTTTTTTTTAATAAATATGCGGGTCATAAGGATCCGGCTACCGCGCCTTCCGCATTCTGTGCTTTGAGGGATGGGCTCGATGCTTCAGACTTCAATCGCTTTCCAGCTGAAACTTTTGGGGGAAAGTCAGAAAATAAAAAAGATCCTGAGCGTTATCTGAATATAGCCAAAGCTTTTGCTGCCTATGGTGCGCGAATGGATGATCCACAAAAAGCAGTTGGTGGCGGTATGGACAACCGCAAGAGCAAAGGGGTAAATGATGTAGGATGGGGAACTTTACCGAACAACTATTCCCGTTTTCTGACACAGATAGCAGTAGGGACCGGTGATGTAGCTTTCTTTAATATCGACGAATCCATCTATGGTCGTTTTGGTCGTGGTTTTGAACATCAATCTGGAAAGAAACAAATGCAATTTCGTCTCGATCCAACTTTTAATGCCAAGACTGTAAAAGTGAGTGTAACTTATCTCGATAAGGGCAAGGGGGTTTGGTCAATTGGACAGTCTGGTCAAGAAAAAGTTATTCTTATTCAAAATACAGCTAGTGGAAAATGGATAACTAAGAGTATCATATCTTCTAGTTTTAGCGAATTGTCACTGAATTATGTTTCAGGAGACGATACTCTATTCCACCTGATTGAAGTGGATCGGATAGAATAAAATTTTAGCGAAAACCACTTTTTTCCCTAAACGGGATTAAAATAATCGACAAAGTTCTGAATTAAAAATGATGACATAAATTTTCATTCATTATGCTGTTCCCCGAAAACAAAAAAATCACAAAATTTGATATACGGTATAATAACCGAATCAGCAAAATTATGTCAAAAAGTAGAAGGGTATTTAGTAATGAATTTAAGGCAAAAATTGTATTAGAAGCTTTGAAAAAAAAATATTTATAATTTATTTCTTAATGCATTAAACCTTTTTATTTATTGAAAGTCTAACGAGTATTAACTATAAACAAATATAAAAATGAAAAAATTAATTTTAGCAGCTATAATGGCTGCGAGTTTAAGTGGATTTGCTCAAGAAGCAGGTAAAAAAGGGGGTGCTGATAAAATGTTGCAAAAAATGACAACAGAATTGTCTTTAACAGCTGATCAACAAGCAGTAATAAAGCCGATTGTTGAAGAACAAGTGGCTCTTAAAAAAGACAGCAAGGAAAATCCCGATCATGCTGATGCCAACAAAGTAAAAGGAAAAGAACTTTCCAAAAAAATTAAAGGAGTGTTGACACCTGAGCAATTAGAAATTCAGAAAGCCAATATGGAGAATGCCAAAGCTGAAGGAAAGTCCGGTAAAAAAGAAGGTAAAGAATAAAGACCAAATCTTTCAAAACATAGTATAAACTTCCAGGAAACTGGGAGTTTTTTATTTGGAGTAAAGTCAATTATTAAAAAAGGTTCTACTGGGAATATTGTGAACATTTATTTTTTTCTCTAAACCATTCAGTTAATTAAGGTTCGTTAAGAAATTTTTTAAATCTTAATTTCTTAACCCTCTTAATGGTTTAAAAGATTTAAATATTTATTTTAAATGTTTTAGCTTTTCACACAAAACCCAGTAGAGCCTTAAATAAATATTTTGCTCTATACATAATTATATTTTGGGAGTTATTGAATTATCGATTCAAATGTGTCAATGTCTGCATGTATTGAGACAAATTCACACTATAAAAGAGACTTTTTGAACTAACATAAATCTTCTTACAGCCTTATTTTTGCTATCCCAATTAATTATGGTGATAAATTGAAATTTAAAATGCCTCTGATAAAGATTTATTTTTTTTAAGGTATTTAAATTTTTTATTTATTCGTAATATTGTAAATCAAACAACTTATCAAATAACCAAAAAAAATGAAATTTAAATTATTAACAATTATTTTTTTAACATTTTCTATATCGCTATTCGCTCAGACCTCGATAGAAGGAGTCGTTAATGATGTTAAAGGATTGCCCGTGCCACAAGCTAATGTAGTCATAAAAGGAACTAAAAACGGGGTTATAACTGATTTTGACGGGGTTTTTAAAATTAAAGCAAAAATCGGCGATGTCTTACTTATTTCAAGTATAGGATTTGATAAAAAAGAAGTCAAAATACAAGGAAATGCTATTAAAATTGTTCTTGAAGAATCGAATGCTACTTTGAATGAAGTGGTAGTAGTCGGGTATGGTACTGTTAAGAAAAAGGATTTGACAGGAGCTGTTTCATCTGTAAGAGCAACTAGTATTGAGAAGGGAGATCCAATAGATCTTCAAACGGCTTTGTCAGGTCGTGTTGCTGGTCTGCAAATAACACAAAACGATAATGGATTAGGATCTGGGGTAAAGGCAGTTATTCGCGGTGGTAGTTCACTCACTAGCGGTAATCAGCCCTTGTATGTTATTGATGGTTTTCCAATTGTTCCAGATGAGGATGTATCCTCAAATCCATTATCGGATATAGATCCTGGTCAGATCAAGTCTGTTGAAGTTTTAAAAGATGCATCAGCTACCGCTATCTACGGTGCAAGGGGATCGAATGGAGTAATTATTATTACTACTAAATTAGGAAAAGAAGGAAAAGCAGATATCAGCGCAACCTATAGTTCCGGTGTGTCTTTTCCAACAAGATTTCCAAGGGTTCTTACTGCATCAGAGTTTTTAGATTCACGCATAATTATAGATAAAATCAATTACCTAAATGGATTCGATGAAAATCTTCAAACTAAATGGCAAGACTTAAAAGACGCTAATGCACAAGGGGTTGATTGGGCCAAAGAAGCGACTCAGGTTGCTATAACAAGGAAAGTCGATCTTAGTATGGGTGGTGGAAGTAAAGAAGGACTAAAATATCAAATTTCGGGTAATTATCTAGATCAAGAAGGGGTCGTTATACGGACTAATTTTAAAAGATATAATTTAAATTCAAATATAGTTCAATCACTAGGTAATAATACAAGAATTGGAACCAATATTAAATTAGCATTTACCAACAATATTGGAAAAAGTCTAGATAAGGATGCAGAGGGTATTTTCAAAAAGGCATTTTCAACCAATCCTTTTCAACCCATTGATTTTGCCCTTGGAGATATTGATATTGATCCAGAGGTAAATTCTGGGGATAATGAAAATATTATTACCTATCTCAATGAAGTGAATAATCAAGCGGAAAGTTCAAGGATAATAGGAAACGTTTTTTATGAAACAAAAGTGGTTAAAGACTTGACTTTTTATACTAGCTACGGATTTAATCGCGCTTTTTTGAACAAGCAGGCCTTTTTACCTTCTACGGTTTTGAAGGGGCTCAAGGAAAATGGAATAGCGGAATTTCAAAAAGGAGAAACTTTAAATCAAGTATTTGAGACCCGATTGAATTACAAGAAAGTATTTGACAAACACAATATTAATGCTACAGCTGTTGGGGAATTTTCAGATAATAAAAAAAGCACATTTAATGCTGGAGCATCAAATTTTAGTGATCAAACGAACGGGTTTAATGATTTATCCAGTGCAGTTATAGCTTATTTTCCTACAAAAATTGTAACTAAAGAAATATTAGCGTCTTTTTTAGGTCGTATTAATTATGGGTATGATAAGAGATTTAATTTGACCGCATCCCTTAGAGCGGATGGCTCGTCAAAATTTGGTAAAGACAATAAATGGGGTTATTTTCCTTCTGTAGCATTAGGATGGACACTGTCGGAGGAGTCGTTTATCAAAAACATTAATATTTTTGACAACTTCAAGTTGAGGGCGTCCTATGGTGTAACCGGTAACAATCAAATACCAGCCTACAGCGCGATAGGTTTATTAGAGCCTGGAAATTATGTTTTTAATGATGCATTTTATTCTGGAAAAGTACCCAGCAATGTGGCTAATCCTGACTTAAAATGGGAAACTACGGCGCAATACAATTTTGGTATTGATTTAGGGTTTTTCAATAACCGTTTAACGATTACTGCCGAGGCCTATTATAAAAAAACAACCGATTTGTTGTTAGAAGTTCAACTACCCCCGACTTCTGGATTTGATAAAGCTTTAAAAAATATTGGGTCTTTTAGCAACAAAGGATTTGAATTAACGGTTAATTCAGTCAATATTGATCATATTGATTTTAAATGGAGATCTGATTTTACTTTTTCATTCAATAGAAATAAAGTGCTGGATTTAGGAGACAAGTCAGAATTTTATTTTGATGCTAAAATTTTTCCTAGTAAATTCAATAATGAAATATTGGTTCGTGTAGGAGAGTCAACAGGGATTTATTTTGGATATATTGAAGATCAGATTATAAACAATGAGACAGAAGCGGCAAATAGTCCAAAACAAGTTGGTGTGGGAATTCCCGATATTAATAATAACGGGCAAGTCAAAATTTATGATGTCAACGGAGATGGTTTAATTGATAGTTTTGACAAAGTGCCAATAGCGAATACAACACCTGAATTTACAGGAGGATTGAATAATGAATTCACCTATAAAAATTTTGACTTTAGTTTCTTTTTACGTTTTTCTTATGGTAACGACGTAATAAATGGAAATGTCGGAAATTTAGATAAGGTGAATATTGATAATTGGAACACATTAAAATCGATGTCCGATTATTCTTATAGTGCTGCGTATAATCCTACAGGAACTTTTCATGGTGAAAATAGAAATGGAATTTATTCTTCTTTATTTCGTAGTGCCTATGTGGAAGACGGCTCTTTTTTAAAGTGTGATTACATCACCTTGGGCTATGCCATGCCTAAGTCGGTTGTTGAAAGTCTAAAGGTAAACAAATTTAGACTGTTTGCCAGGGTAAGTAATCCTTTCATGTTTTCCCGATATTCATGGTTTGATCCTGAAGTAAATGCTGTAGGTGGAACTGCGGGTAAAGTGGGCGGCGGAGTAGATTTGGGCAGTTATCCACGTAGTACTACTGTAACATTTGGTCTATCCCTTAATTTTTAATTAAAAAATTTATATAAAAAATATGAAAAATAAAATCAAATATTTAAGTTTTATTATACTGATTTCAGGTTTTGTAGCCTGTAATGATTTATTAGAAGAAGTTCCATTGTCTCAAGCATCACCTGAAAATTCATTCAAAACAGAAGCCAATGCCATTGCTGCAATTGTAGGTGTTTATAGTTCGTTGCAACTTCCAGGTGTATATGGCCAAAGTCAATTGGAATTCTCTACAGATGAAACTAACGCAGGTTCAAGAGTGCCTCGTTCAGGATTTAATTTATATACTTTTACTGCAGATAATATTGAAGTAGTTTTGCCTATTTGGAGAGATCATTATACAGGTATAAATCGAGCTAATCTAGCGATTTCGAAAATCCCAACTATTGATATGGATGTTGCTGAAAGAAATAGTTTAGTAGCTGAAGCTAAATTCATTAAAGCGTTACTGTACTTCAATTTAATTCGCTATTTTGGAGATGTGCCTTATAAAGAAACTGAAACAGCCTCCTTAGATAATTTGAATATTCCAAGAACTCCTGTGGCTACTATATATGAAAATATAATAAAAGATCTGGAGTATGGAGTGGAAAATCTTAAAGTAAAAGCTCCAGGTTTAGCGGGACATGCTACCCAAGATGCTGCTAAAAGTTTATTGGCGAGCGTCTATCTTACAAGAGGGAGTATGGCAAAAAGAGATAATACCGGTAATGGCATTGCAGATTTTGCTTTGTCAGCTAAATATGCAAAAGAAGTAATAGATTCTAACAGATATAAATTGTGTGATTATTTTCCGGATGCGTTTATTGTACAAAATAAAAATAATGATGAGATTATTTTTGATGTACAATTTAAATCACCGGGACTTGGCGTGGGTAGTACAATTGGTTTGAACATGGGTATCTCTTCAGATGCTTCCGGAACAAACAATTTATTGGCTGGTGGCTCACAAGCTTCTATAAGGGCTAATATCTATCATCAATTTTATTATGAAGCCGCAGATAGTATTCGCTTACAATGGACTGATGCTAAAATTCAAATTATTTCTGCTACTGGAAAGTTCAAAAGAATAAGTGCTATTGCTAATAATCCTCCAGTAGCGGCTGGAAAATTTAGACGCTATCCTGTTCGTGATCCTAGTTTTTCACTTAAAACTAACGACTACGATTTAAACTGGCCGATATTTAGGTATGCAGAAGTTTTGTTGATCTACGCAGAGGCTTTAAACGAAACTAATGGACCAACGCAAGAAGCTATAGGCGCTTTAAATCAACTTAGAAGTAGAGCTAGGAATGTTAATATAGGCGGAGTGCATAATGATGTTTTACCGCGTTCTTTGACTCTTCAAAAATCTATTGGTTTAGCTGATTTAACTCTTGAAAATCCTTTAGTTTCAACTCCAGCTGCTTTTAGAGATTACATCATCTTAGAGAGAACTAGAGAGTTAAGTACAGAAGGTAAAAGATGGTTTGATTTGGTAAGATGGGGTATATTAAAGTCTACCTTGACTGGACTTGTTAAAAAAATTAAAGATAAAGATTTAGAGACACCGATAGTTCAAGTACCTGTAATTACAGAAGTTAAATGGGATGCTTTTTGGAATAATCGAAGTTTGGATTGGAATGAAATTATTGGTGGAATTCGAGATTTTCATATTTTACTTCCAATACCAAATAACGAGAGACTGGCAAATCCATCCATCGGGGAAAATAATCCTGGATACAATTAATTAAAAATAAATAGTATGAAAACCAAATATTCAATATATATTTTAATGCTTTTAACCCTTTTGTTTTCTTTCTCTTCTTGTGAGAAAGATGAATTAGACACTTGGGTAAGTTTAGAAGCTGATAAAACAAAAGTAGCTGTTAATGAAACAGTATCATTTAACATAACAGGAAATGCCGAAACCTATGTGGTTTATACCGGAGACGCTGGACACGATTTTGCAAAAAGTATTTTAGTGATTACCGAAGGAAAAAAAATAGATGAAGAAGTGTATGTGTTATCGAAAGCCAGCTTAGACACTTGGACTCCTATTTTAACAAATGAAATTATTGCGTTCAATACTCCAAATGCAACTCTTGACCTTAATGCAATACTTGTTGGTTTAGAGAATTTAGTAGGCAAACCCTACTACAAGGATACTGCTGCAAATCGTTTAAGAGAATTAATGCCTACATTGAAAACATACAGTCAATGCGGTACTCTTGTGTCCACCTATTTCACCAATAATAGTGTATTGTTAGCTCCCGGTGGAGGATTTTCTACTGGTGTGGCCTTGAACAGAAATAGTTTGACTTATTCCTATAAATTTACTACTGCTGGAACCTATGTAGTCACTTTATTGGGGACTAAATTAAGCGATAAAAATTATTCAGGTTCTGGCTATATCGATGATAGATCTTCATCAGCCGGTGAATATAGTTATAATAGAAACATAAGTACTGTAACCATTGTCGTGGAATAATATAACTCTTCAGGTGTTTTTAGTAAAACAAAAAATCGAGTTGATCAAGATATAATAGTAATAATAAAAACCCGTTGGGTGTAATTATTTTTCATGGCTAATTGGTAGTAATTTGTCACACTGAGCTTGTCGAAATGTCCTTTTTTTAAGTCTTCGACAAGCTCAGACGGACATTTGAGTTCAAATTGACTATAAATTTTAATCGAAATGAGTCATTATTGACAGATCATTAATTGCACCCAAAGGGTTAATAAAGTTTAATTTTAGAAAATCCACTTTAGAAATGAAGTGGATTTTTTAATGTTTAAAAGAGTCTTCTCCCTCCTGTAATTTTTCCTCCACATCACAGATCAGTTCGAAGAAGAAATATTGAATTATTTTTTTGGGATATCAAAGCTTAGAATCATATTCTTAGCGAATAGTAATTTTTGTTTTCAATGAAACAAAAACGCATACTTAATGACCTATTTTGACAACAGAACAAAAAAAAAAGGTGCTTATTTTGTAATATGTTAATTTATTTATAATTTAACAAAATTAAAAACGCCCCTATTCTATAATTTTAAATGAAAAAAATATGAAAAGATATTTATTTAAACACCTTGCTTTAATTATTGCCATACCATTTTGTATAACAAAATCACAGGCACAATCACTGCCTATTACTTCTTATGGGGTGTGGGATCGTGGTGGAGGAATTCCAGACTATTCAGCACCAAATGCCGACTTTGTCAAGGGTATAGAAGCTATCCTTGATTGGAAAGATATTCAGGCTGGGCCAGGAACTAATTGTGACTTTAGTGCTTTTCAAACCATATTAGATGTTGCTGTTG
>CAZHVE010000075.1:0-9608 GCA_964535705.1 uncultured Flavobacterium sp. | reverse complement strand
TGCAATATTATTAGTTATTGAAATAACGGCTCTTTTTATTTGATCTTTAAAACCATATTCTCTTTCAAATGTTTTATTTTCTAATAATTTAAATACTAGTTTAGCCAATTGAATTCCTTTCGTATAAACATCAAATTCTTCAAAGGACTTTGTCATAATCTTTAAATTTTTAAATCATTAAATCTTTCAATTTATTACTTACTTAATTCCTGTAATTTATTCAATGCTGCCAATCCTTTTCCGGAAAGCAAACTTTCCTTTGCCAATTCAAATCCTTCTAATGGAGTGCATTTTGTAACTGTCGCAATCGCCATGGCAGCATTGGCGCAAACAACATTGTTTTGGGCTTCGGTTCCTTTTCCGGAAATGACTTCCATGAACATTTTTGCCGATGCTTCGATGGTTGTTCCGCCCTCGATTTCAGTTTGTGCCAGAGAACGAACACCAAAATCGTCAGGATTTAGAATCCCCTCTTTGGTATTTGAAATAAATTTGGTTGGACAGGTTAATGAAATTTCATCATAGCCATCCAAAGAATGTAAAATGGTGAAATTCCTATCGGTGTTTTGGTATAAATACCCATACATTCTCGCCAATTCAAGATTGAATACACCAACTAATTGGTTTTTGGGAAACGACGGGTTTATCATAGGACCCAACATATTGAAAAAGGTTCTCACTCCCAATTCTTTCCGAATAGGTCCCACGTTTTTCATTGCAGGGTGAAAAAGAGGCGCATGCAGAATGCAAATGCCAGCTTGATCCACACATTTTTCCAAGAAATCATTGTCGTTACTGAATTTAACGCCTAAAGTTTCCATTACGTTGCTCGATCCAGAAATAGAAGAAACACCATAATTACCGTGTTTCGCAACTTTAATTCCTGCTCCAGCGGTCACAAAAGAGGCCAAAGTAGAAATATTGAAGGTGTCTTTTCCATCACCGCCCGTTCCACACAAATCGATGGTGTTGTAGGCTGATAAATCAATGCGAAGACACAATTCCAACAAGGCTTCTCGAAAGCCAGAAAGCTCCTCTATGCTAATGCTTCGCATCATATAGACGGTAAGGAAAGAAGCAATTTGGCTTGGATTATAATTCCCGTTGGAGATATTAACCAATACATTTTTCGCCTCTGCTGCCGAAAGTATTTCGTGATTGATGAGTCTGTTTAAGATGGTTTTCATTTTATGATTTCTTTTTATTTTCAGACATATATTTTAAATAATCAACAATTTTCTGAGATTGTTGTTTTGTAATACCGAGTGCCGGCATTTTCACCTTGTTTCTAAAAGAAGCCGGATTGACGATAAAATCTACTAATTCTTTTTCTTTCCAATATTCGGTGACGCTTTTTGGATAATTTAGTTCTGGCCCCATTGTTCCTCCAATTCCGTTTATGGCGTGACAGCTTAGGCATTGATTTTTGAACAGTGTATATCCCGTTTCCAATTTTCTATTTTTCAGCGGATATAATTCTATCGTTGATTTATTCAGTGGTTCAAGATTAATTCTCACCAAATTATAAGGCCATTTATACTGAGTATCTTTTTCTGAAACCGAAGTATAAACGATATAAAAAGGTTCAGCATCCATTTCATTTCCGTCCTTGATAATTGCTTCCCAATTCGAATCTTTTGGCGCATCAATATCTCGGTAAGCCAAGTAAGGATTTGCATTTAAAAATAACTCCAAGGGCATTTCGGGTTTATAACCATCGATGCATTCAAACACTATTTTCGTGTTTTTCGGGTCAATTTTCGTTAAATCAATTTCATTTTTAATCAAAAGTGATGCACTCACGGCATTGTATTTCTTCAGTTTATGATAAACAGGATCATTTGCGACTGTTACAATGGTATCTTTTCCAAGCCTGTTTTTTTTCTGCAAATCCAATAAATCCAATTTAATTTCGGTTTGGGCAATAGTTATTGCTTCTGTCTTTTGCTCTTTCTTTTGATTGCAAGAAAGGAAGCTAAAAATAAAAAAACAAGAAATTATAATATTGATTTTCAGTTTGTTCAAAATATGTTTTAGACTAATTTTTAATCCAGTTTTCCAGAATCTTCTTTCCGTTTGGTGTTAACACACTTTCAGGGTGAAATTGTACGCCGCGCACATCGAAAGTTTTGTGGCGCAATGACATTACTTGGCCATTTTCGTCGAAAGAAGTGGCTTCTAAAACTTCAGGTAATTCGGCATCGACAACCCAAGAATGATAACGCCCTACTTCAAATTCATTTCCTAAACCTTCGAATAAAAGCTCATCGTCAACCGATGTTTTGACCATGGTCGCTACGCCATGATACACTTTGTCTAAATTTGAAAGCGTTCCTCCAAAAACTTCTCCGATGGCTTGTTGTCCAAGGCAAACTCCAAGAATACTTTTGGTTGGCGCATATTTGGCAATTACAGCCTTTAATAATCCCGCTTCGTCAGGAATTCCAGGTCCCGGGGAAAGTACTATTTTATCGAAGATTACAATTTCATCAATATCAAATTCATCGTTTCTGTAAACGGTAACTTCGCAATTTAAATCTTCGAGATAGTGAACCAAATTATAAGTGAAACTATCGTAATTGTCTATAACTAGTATTTTTTTCATTTTGTCTTATTGTTTAAAGTTTAAAGTTTAAAGTTTCAGGTTTTGCAAATTGGTACTGAACACTAAAAACTGAACACTGACTACTTTTATATTATTTCTGCCAAATCCAAAGCCGCATTCAGGGCCCTTAATTTATTATAAACTTCCTGCATTTCGCTTTCCTCGTCTGAATCGGCGACTATTCCTGCGCCGGCTTGACAATGCAATTGATGGTTTTTACTCAGGAACGTTCGAATCATAATCGCGTGATTAAAATTACCCTCAAAATCCATAAAACCAATAGCACCGCCATAAAAATTTCGATTGGTTTTTTCATATTCTTCGATGAGTTGCATCGCTCTATGTTTTGGCGCTCCGCTTAATGTTCCCGCGGGGAAAGTATCGGCAACGACTTGCATGGTGGTGGCTTTTTTATGTAAATGTCCTGTTACTTTTGAAACCAAATGAATCACATGGGAGAAAAATTGCACTTCACGGTATTTTTCCACATTAACATCGTGACCGTTTCGGCTCAAATCGTTTCTAGCTAAATCGACCAGCATCACGTGTTCGCTATTCTCTTTTTTGTCTTCTGATAATTTTTTGGCTAATTCAGCATCTTTTTCGTCATCACCAGTTCTTCTAAATGTTCCTGCGATGGGGTGAATTTCGGCTTTGCGGTTTTTGACGATAATTTGGGATTCGGGAGAAGAGCCAAATATTTTGAAATCGCCATAATCAAAAAAGAACAAATAGGGCGAAGGATTGATGCTTCGCAACGCTCTGTAAACGTTAAATTCATCTCCTTTAAAACCTTGGGTAAATCTTCTGGACAAAACCAATTGGAACACATCTCCTCTATAACAGTGCTTTTTGGCCAAAGCCACATTATGTTTGAATTCTTCGTCAGTCAGATTTGAAAAACCCTCTCCTACTTTCGAAAATTGATAAGATGCAATGTTTCGGGATTGCAACAATTGTTCGATTTCCGAAATATTGTTTCTTCCATCCAAACTATGGCAGAAAATATAGGCCTCGTTTTTGAAATGGTTGATAGCGATTATGTTTTGGTATACCGCATAATACACGTCCGGAATGGTATTGCTATTACTTTTTTTGGAAATAGTCACCTTTTCGAAATAACGAACAGCATCATAAGAAATGTAACCAAACAGACCGTTGTTGATGAATTTGAAATTGTTTTTCTCCGAGGAAAATTGACCCGAAAACTCTTGTATTACCTTTGGAATATTAGTGGTTGAATCAATAGAACTGTTTTCAAAACTCCCGTCAGGAAATGTTTTGTAGATGGTTTCGTTTTCTATTTTTATGGACGCAATCGGATTGCAACAGATATAAGAAAAGCTATTGTCGTTCCCGTGATAATCGCTACTTTCGAGTAATAAGCTATTCGGAAATTGATCCCGAATTTTAAAATATACGCTGACCGGAGTAATCGTATCGGCAAGGATTTGCTTGTAATTTGTATTTAGAACAAATGTTTTCATTTTTATTGTTATTATTTCTATTCTATTTTGGCTCCCTTCCATTCACAAGGCTCGGTCGGGAATAAAAAAAAGGCCTGTCGTGATGACAAGCCTTAAATATTTATAGTTTACAATACTATAGGAGCTTTAATCACGACGATTGACGTAAGTTACTCCACCACCAAGTATTGTTTGTAATTGTTTTCATTCCACAAATATATAAATGAAATTTGATTATCCAAATAGAATATAAAAAAAACACTTTTTTTTTTGATTTTTTTAAAAAATAACTCCCAACAATTTCTTGTGGGGGGTTAGGTTATAGTCTTTCGTAAATTAGAATTTCAAGGCAACCGATAATTCGAATTCATCGTCAATCGCTTTGTCTCCAATGCTGTCGAAAAATGATTTAGAACCATATCGAATACCATATTTTGTTCTGTCGACATTGAATTTCGTGGTTGCTGAATTTGCCGTTGTAGCCAAATCAAAAGTAACCGGATTTGTTATCCCTTTGATAGTCAAATCTCCTGTTACACTGAACATATTAGCACCTTTTACTGCAATTTTTTTGAAAACTAAAGTTGCCGTTGGAAATTTTTCAGTTCCAAAGAAATCATCCGCCTTTAAATGACCATTTAGTTTGCCTTGGTATTCTCCGGAAAGGTCAGTTGCAGTCAATGATGTCATATCTACCGTGAAAGCGCCTCCTTTTAATTTTGGGCCATTAAAAACTAAGGTACCGTCTTTCAGGTTTACGGTTCCGCTATGTTGTCCAGTGACTTTTTTTCCTATCCAATTGATGGAACTTTTTGAAGCTTCTACTTTCTTAGTTTGGGCAGTTACTGATGCCGAAGTTAAAACTAGCATTAATGCTACTGTAATTGATTTTAAATTTTTCATTGTTTTAAGTTTGATTGTTTGTAATTAATTAAGTGTGATGAATAATTCTTCGTTTGATTTTCTAACTTTTTTGTAATGCTGGGTTGCATCCTCTTTGTGACGGTAACCGATTGCAGCCATTAAAGAAGCATTTAATCCTAATTTTTCTAATCCTAATATTTCATTGACTTTCGCAGGAACAAAACCTTCCATTGGAGTCACATCAATTTTCAACTCGGCCGCCGCATTTAATAAATTGCCTAAAGCCAAATAAGTTTGTTTAGCAGTCCAAATATTTTTCACTTCTTGTGGCATAGAATTTATTGGCCCTTTCATGTAATCTCCAAAACCAGCCAAAGATTCAGCAGGAATACCTCTAGTTTTGCTGATTCGATCGATGTAGGTGTCTATTGATTTGTTATCAACATTGGTTTCATTTGCGAAAATAATTAGGTTAGAAGCATCAATTACTTGAGATTGTCCATATGCAGCAGGCAGTAGCTGCGCTCTTAATTCTGGATTTTCAACAATTATAACTTTATAAGGTTGTAATCCATAAGAAGACGTACTTAAGCGAATGGCTTCTTTTAATGTGTTTAAATCTTCGTTTGAGATTTTTTTTGAGGAGTCAAATTTCTTTGTTGCGTATCTCCAGTTCTGGTTTTCTACAAAAGTGTTCATGTTATATTTGTTTTTTATTTGTTTCTATATTTTTCTAACAATTGATTCAATGAAATTTGTTCTTCGGCACTTAAATTATTGGAAAAGGAAGCTTCGTGAGCGTTTACTTTCGGATCCAATTCCTTTAAAAGATCCAACCCCTTTTGGGTAATCAAAACTTCAATTTTCCGTCTGTTATCAGGACAAACTTCTCGAGTCACTAATTTTTTCAATAATAACTTATCCACCAATCGTGTGGTATTACTCGTTTTGGCTAACATTCGCTCCTGTATTGCGAACATGTTTGCTGGATTTCCTTTTTGGCCTCTCAATATCCTCAAAACATTGTATTGCTCCCCTGATATTTCGTAAGGCTTTACTATTTCGTTAAAACTTTCAATTACTACGTTTTGTGTATATAAAATATTTAGGATAATTTTTTTTGAATCGTCCATTGGCGCAGTTGATTTTAGTACTTCCTCAATTTTCATATTTGTATATATGTAATTTGTAGATACAAATATAGTATAAATTTTGTTGTATATTCAAAAGTATTGGCGTTTTTTTAGTTAAATATTTTAATTAGCTTGGAAAAGTGATCGAAAAACAAGGTGGGTTTTCGGAATTTTGAAATGTTAAAATCGGTAATAAAGTAGGAATACATATTATTTTTACTATTCAAGTATTCTATTTATCTGGTTTTTTAGTGAATTATTTGAATAATTCGTAATTTAATGTATTTACACTTACGCGAAAACGTTTTCTGCAAATAATTATCCAATTAACATTTGTATTTATTATTGTTTGCAAAAATGGTGTATTTTTGAAAAAAATAAATACGATGGATTTGACACAAGAAGATTGGGTTTCTCAATTCGAAGCCGATCAAAACGCTGTAATGCTAGATGTAAGAACAGAAGACGAATGCGATCAAGGCATTATAGAAAGTTCTATAAATATTGATATTTATAAAGGGCCAGAATTTGTTGCTGCAATTGAAGCCTTAGATAAAAGTAAAAATTATTATGTGTATTGTCGCTCTGGGGTTAGAAGCGCCAAAGCTTGTGCAATGATGAATGAATTAGGTATAGAAAATGCCTATAATTTACTTGGTGGGATTATAGAATGGAATGGTGATATAGTTTAATCAATATATTAGGATAAAGGTCATCAGTGCCTTTTTATAATTTAAATCAGAATGTTAAATAAAATATAGATAATGAATACAATACCTCAAGAATTTCAAATTAACGAATTACTGCATCAAGATACTTATTTGGTAGATGGTGAATTAAAAAAGTGGACAGGTCCAACAACGCCAGTATATTCAACAATTTCATCTACTGAAAATTACGAACCTACATTATTGGGAACTATTCCTTTTATGGGAGAAGAGGATGCGATGAAAGCGCTTGAAGCTGCAGATGCCGCATTTCATAACGGACAAGGCTTATGGCCTACCATGAAAGTGGCCGACCGAATAAAATGTATGGAAGATTTTGTCACCAAGATGAAGGCAACCCGTTCTGAAGTGGTTAAGTTTTTGATGTGGGAAATTGGAAAAACATTAGGGGATTCAGAGAAAGAATTTGACAGAACTGTCGAATATATTTATGACACTATTGATAGTTACAAGGAATTAAACAGTCGCAGCGCTCATTTTAGCAAAGTGCAAAGTATAAATGCCATGGTTCGTAGAGGACCATTGGGGGTTGTATTATGTCTAGGACCCTATAATTATCCTTTGAATGAAACCTTTTCTTTGCTTATCCCTGCATTGATAATGGGAAATCCCGTAATTTTCAAACCCGCCAAACTTGGTGTTTTGTTAATTTCGCCTTTATTGGATGCCTTTAGAACTAGTTTCCCAAAAGGAGCTATCAACATTTTATATGGTCGTGGACGTGAAGTTGCTTCTCCAATTATGAAATCGGGACGGGTAGCTATTTTAGCTTTGATTGGCAACAGTAAATCGGCTATTGCTTTACAGGATTTACATCCTAACAAAAATAGATTGCGATTGGTATTAGGATTGGAAGCCAAAAATCCAGCAATAATTTTGCCGGATGCCAATTTAGATTTAGCCATAGACGAATGTGTGGCAGGATCGTTGTCATTTAATGGACAAAGATGTACTGCATTAAAGGTATTATATGTACACGAATCCATTGTTGATGAATTTAATAAACGATTTAGTGCTAAAGTGGATTCACTCGTTTATGGGAATCCTTGGGATAAATCAGTATTTCTTACTCCTTTGCCTGAAAGTGAGAAGCCTTCTTATATCCAAGAATTGATTGATGATGCAACTAGTTTTGGAGCAAAAGTCATTAATGCAAAGGGAGGAAAACATCTCGAAAATTATATCTTTCCAGCTATTTTATATCCAATTAATAAAGAAATGCGTATTTATCATGAAGAACAATTTGGTCCTGTTGTGCCAATTATTTCTTTCAAGAATATTCAAGAACCTTTGGATGATATGGCAGAGTCAAATTACGGACAACAAGTAAGTTTGTTTGGTCAAAATGTAAAAACTATTGCCCCACTTATTGATAATTTGGTAAACTTAGTTTGCAGGGTAAACCTAAACAGTTCTTGCCAGAGAGGACCCGATGTTTTTCCATTTACGGGTCGTAAAGACTCCGCTGTGGGGACTTTGAGTATTCATGATGCCTTGCGTTCTTTTTCGATAAGAACTTTTGTGGCTTCTAAAGACAATGAATACAACAATAATATTTTGCAGGAATTATTAAACAGCAAAGAATCTAATTTTATTAATACAGATTATATTTTGTAGTCAAAACAAATAGTAACTTTGACTTTGTTAAAATGTATAAAAGAGGATTTACCTAATGGTGATCCTCTTTTTTGTTTTATAATATTTTTCACGTTGTCATCAATAGGTGTAATTGTTTGTTTTTGCTAATTTGAACTTTTTTGTCACATTTAGTTTGTTGTAATGAATCCTTTTAATGTCTTCGACAAGCGTTGACTGACATTTTTGTTCTTTTTACTATATATTTTCAAAAAATATTTAAAAAGAAATTTTTTTATTCCACCTATTTGACTAAATTTGAAATTAAATTTTACTTTATGAAATTATTTGTTTTAAAATGGTATCCAATAATCTTAGCATTCATTTGTATGCTTTATTCTATTTCGTTGGGAATTCAGGGTAGAAAAGAGGAAGCTTTATATTCTGCTCATTGGCCAGGCACAATTTTATTATTTGCAATTGCAATCCGTCAAAGAAGAAATCCATGAGTATTAGTTTTTTTATAGTTGGAGCCTTAATTTTTGCAATATATTTATTTTTAATGTTTTGGAATGTTATATATTCTAATAAAAAACAAAAAGAAGAAAATTATCCAAATATTAGCAACAAAGATATATTTAATAAAAATAATAATCTCTAAGCCCGTTTGGTTTAATTATTTGAATGAAAAAATGTTTATTAGATATTTTAACTCTTTGCTTTATATTTTGCAAGGGGTTTTTATTTGAAAAAAATTTTTTTATTAAAATACTAAAGTAAAAAGCAACTAAAATGGTAGCTTAAAAAAAAACTTCGCAAATCAATGACTTGCAAAGTTAATTGTGGAGTCGGGGAGAGTCGAACTCCCGTCCAAACAAGCAACTAAAAAACTTTCTACACGCTTATTTCCTGATTGGGTTTTCGACTTTGTGCTAGGCCAGAAACAGCCACACATTGCTTATCTTCTTAGTTTCGAAATCCACCCGAAGCTTATGGAAATCTAGGTTTAAATTTACGATTCACCTTTATCGACCGCTATAAACCAGAGCTTTCGAGGTAAATCCTGCTTTCCTACCTGGTAGGACGAGGCTAATCTTACTATAATTCAGATTATGCAGCAAGAGCGTAGTTTCCTTCGCCGTGTATGTGTTTTGAAACCTTTTATTTACGAGAATTGTCCCAGTTCTCGACGTGCTTACTTTTCAATTCGACTTGCTGTCAAAACCAGTCGACCCCA
>CAZHVE010000074.1:0-9656 GCA_964535705.1 uncultured Flavobacterium sp. | reverse complement strand
GAACGGATTGAATAATTATGAGGTATAACATAGATTCAAATTTACATTATATTATATAAGATTTATAAATTATTATTAGATTATTTATTGTCAAAGTTTTAAAAATAGTCTTGGTGTAAATAAAACATATTTGTTTTATTTACGTTGTTTTTTTAAACTGAAGTATCTTTGCTAAAAATAAAAAAAGATGAAGCATATCTCAAGGGAAAATATTTCCGAAATGGAAAAAATAGAACGGTTGAATTTAATCAATTCTTGCACCGGTTATAAATCAGCAAATCTAATTGCTACAAAATCAATGGACGGCAAACCCAACGTAGCTATTTTTAGCAGTATCACCCATTTGGGAAGCGAACCCGCACTAATTGGATTTATTATGCGCCCAACAACGGTTCCCAGAGATACGTATAAAAACATTAGGGAAACTGGGTTTTTTACCGTCAATCATATTACGGTTGATATGATTGCAGACGCACATCATACATCGGCAAATTACGAATTGGGCATTTCTGAATTTGACAAAACAAACCTCGAAGAAGAATACAAGGATGATATTGAAATTCCATTTGTGAAAGGAAGTCCCGTTCAGTTGTATTGCAAATATGTGAATGAATATTACATTAAGGAAAACAACACTATTCACATTATAGCTTCAATTGAAAATCTGTTTTTTGATGAAAACCTGCAACACGAGGATGGCTGGTTGCAAATTGACAGAGGAAATGTGATAGCTATAAACGGACTCGATGGCTATTGTTTGCCAAAGTTGGTGGATCGCTTTCAATACGCCAGAAAAGATATACCTTCAAAATCATTTTTCACAAACTAAAAAATCTCGTCATTGCTGACGAGATTTAGAATCCTCACCCCAGCCCTCTCCAAAGGAGAGGGAGGAGAAAATATGTTTTTAGATGATTAACATCGCATCACCATAAGAATAAAATTTATATTGTTCCTTGATTGCTTCTTCGTAGGCTCTTTTCATCAAATCATGTCCGCAAAAAGCAGAAACCATCATCAATAGTGTCGATTTTGGTGTATGGAAATTAGTAATCATAGAAGTCGCTAAACTGAAATCGTGAGGAGGAAAAACGAATTTGTTTGTCCAACCATCAAAAGGATTTAGTGTTCTTTGGGAAGAAACTGAACTTTCAACGGCTCGCATCGAAGTTGTTCCCACAGTACAAATACGTTTCTTATTTAATTTTGCACTATTAACGATGTCACAGGCCTCTTGAGTAATTTTCAGTTCTTCAGAATCCATTTTATGTTTTGATAAATCTTCTACCTCAACTGGATTAAAAGTTCCCAGACCTACGTGAAGGGTAACTTCGGCAAATTTAATTCCTTTGATTTCTAATTTTTTTAACAAATGTTTAGAGAAATGCAGGCCAGCAGTTGGTGCTGCAACGGCTCCTTCTTCTTTAGCATAAATCGTTTGGTAACGATCTGCGTCCTCTGGAGTTACATCCCTACTAATATATTTTGGGATCGGTGTTTCGCCAAGTTCTGTCAATTTATTCCTAAATTCTTCATACGAACCATCATATAGAAATCGCAATGTTCTTCCTCGTGAAGTCGTATTGTCAATCACTTCGGCAACTAATGAATCGTCATCGCCAAAATACAATTTGTTTCCAATTCTAATTTTACGTGCTGGATCTACCAAAACATCCCAAAGACGCTGCTCGGAATTGAGTTCCCTAAGTAAAAAAACTTCAATTCTAGCCCCAGTTTTTTCTTTATTTCCATACAAGCGTGCCGGAAAAACTTTAGTGTTATTGAGAATCAAGACATCGCCGTCATCAAAATAATCAATAACATCCTTAAATGTTTTGTGCTCTATCGTTTGTTTTTTACGGTCAATAACCATTAAACGTGATTCGTCCCTGTTTTCGGCTGGGTATTCTGCAAGAAGTTCTTTCGGTAAATCGAATTGAAAATGTGATAATTTCATCTTTTAAGTTTAGAAGTTTATTGGCTTATAAGTTTAGTTTTACCTAAATTTTAAACGATTGCAAATATACGATTGTGAGATAGGCGATGTCAAGTGTTTTGCCGTTTATTTTTCTTTTTTATATTTGCAAAAAATAAATTCGGGATGTAGCGCAGTCAGGTAGCGTACTAGCATGGGGTGCTAGGGGTCGCTGGTTCGAATCCAGTCATCCCGACTTTATTTTTTACAATCTAAATACTTTCAATTAGAAAACCAAGTATTTTTAAATCTTCCCAAAAATCAGGATACGATTTTGAAACAACTTCGGCATTCTCAATGATTATAGGTACTTTTAAGGCCAAAGGCGCAAATGCCATTGCCATTCTATGGTCGTTGTAAGTGGCAATTTTTACATTTGAATTAATTTTATTTGAAGCAATAAGTGTTAAACTATCATTTGTAACTGAAATGGTAGCTCCCAATTTTGTTAATTCTATTCTTAACGCTTCCAGCCTATCGGTTTCTTTAATTTTTAAAGTATGAAGTCCCGTCAAATGACAACCGATTCCTAAACCCAAACAAGTAACTACAATGGTTTGAGCAATGTCTGGCGTGTTATTCAAGTCCAGATTTAACGTTTTAAGTTCGAAGTTGGCTTGTTTGACCAAAGTCATTTTGTTCTCTTCGAAACTAGTTTTTACTCCCATTTTGGCATAAATTTCCACCAATTCCGAATCGCCTTGCAAACTGGCTTCCTTGTAACTGCGCAATGAAATGGAAGATTCATTGGATAAAGCGGCCAAGCTAAAAAAGTAGGATGCCGAACTCCAATCGGATTCGACCGTCATTACTTTCGATTCTACTACAGTCTTTGGGTATACTTTTATTGTATTTCCTTCAAAACTAGTTTGAATATTTAAATCATTCAGCAATGCCAATGTCATTTTAATATAAGGAATAGAGGTAATTTCTCCCACCAAAGTAATTTCGATGCCATTTTCTAATTTTGGAGCAACTAATAACAAAGCGGAAATATACTGACTGCTTACATTTGCCGGAATATTGACTTTGTTAGCCGTAATTTTTTGTCCTTTAATTCGAATTGGCGGATAGCCTTCTTCATTTTCATAGGAAATTTGCGCACCCAATTGTTGTAATGCCTCAACCAAAACTTTTATGGGCCTTTCTTTCATTCTGGGCGAACCCGTCAAAACCACTTCGCGACCTTCATTTACGGCAAAATAAGCCGTTAGAAAACGCATTGCCGTTCCTGCGTGATGAATATCTATAATTTGGGTGTTGGGTGTTGGGAGTTGGAAGTTGGAAGTCAATGCTTTCAGCATTACTTCAGAATCATCAGAATTTGAAGTATTGTGCAAAGTAATATTAGGAAATAAAGCTTGCAACAACAACAGTCGGTTGGTTTCACTTTTGGATCCGGTAATAGAGATTGCAGATTGCTTCGCCAGTTCGCCCTTTGGGCTCGGGTGCAGATTGCAAATTGCAGATTGCAGTAGTAAATTCATATTTATTTTTTTGACAAAGAAGTGCAAATATAGTCAGACAAAACAAAATTTTAAACCATTGAGGAATTAAGTTTTATTAAGTTGCTCTCATTTTAATTTATCATTGTTTTTATGTCGGTCTTTATCTCGCACCGATTTCAAGTCCATTTTTTTGTCGAAAGCGGCTTGCAAATCGATTCCTGTTTGGTTTGCCAAACATAAGACCACAAAAACCACATCGGCAAGTTCTTCGCCAAGATCTTTGTTTTTATCACTTTCTTTTTCAGATTGTTCACCGTACCGACGGGCAATAATTCGTGCAACCTCGCCTACTTCTTCAGTAAGTTGCGCCATATTGGTCAATTCGTTAAAGTAGCGAACACCGTGTTCCTTAATCCAAGTGTCAACAGCGAGTTGAGAGTTTTCTATGTTCATTATTCTTTGTTTTTAGAATCAATTATTATCGTCACCGGTCCATCGTTGAGCAACGACACTTTCATATCGGCACCAAAAACACCTGTTTGAACTTTCTTGCCTAGTTCTTTTTCTAGTTGTTGCACAAAACCCTCATATATCGGAATAGCAACATCTGGTTTTGATGCTTTTATATAGGAGGGGCGGTTTCCTTTTTTGGTTGATGCCTGAAGAGTGAATTGAGAAACAACGATTATTTCCCCATCAATATCCCGAACAGAAAGATTCATTACGTCATTTTCATCGCCAAAAATGCGTAGGTTGGCGATTTTTTGGCAAAGCCAATTAGTATCTTCTTGCGAATCGGCATCCTCAATTCCTACTAAAACCAATAGTCCTTTTGGGATTTCGGCCACAATTTTAGAATCAATAGTTACGGAGGCGGAGGAAACTCTTTGGATTACTACTTTCATTTTTGATTTAGGATTTTGAAACTGAGCACTAAATTACTAAACACTAACCACTATTTTCTCGTTTCATCACTGGCTTTTCGATCTTCATCATAAGAATCAATGCGATAATTTTCATCGTCCCCTTCGAGAATTTTGAGGTAACTATTATACCGTGACCAAGCCATTTCGTCTTTTTCTAAGGCGGTTTTAATGGCGCAATGAGGTTCATCTTTGTGTAAACAATTATTGAATTTACATTGGTCTTTCAACTTGAAAAACTCCGGAAAATAGCCGCTTATTTCTTCTTTTTCCATATCTACAATACCAAAACCTTTAATTCCAGGCGTGTCAATTATTCGGGCATCAAAGCCCAAATCATACATTTCGGCAAAAGTCGTGGTGTGTTGTCCTTGTTTACTGGCTTCGGATATTGTTTTTGTCTTCAAGTCTAAAGACGGTTCCATAGCATTTACCAGGGTCGATTTTCCTACTCCAGAATGTCCAGAAAACATGCTTACTTTGCCAATCATCATTTCCTTCAACTCATGTATCCCTTTACTTTCTTTGGCAGAAACACGAAGGCATTGGTATCCAATTTCCTGATAAACGTGTTGCATATACAATTGTTCCTCTAAAGTGACTTCATCAAACGTATCTATTTTATTAAACACCAAAATGGTTTCTATTCCATATGCTTCGGCGGTAACTAGAAATCGGTCAATAAAATTAAAAGTCGTTGGTGGATTATTGATGGTGACTAAAAGAAAAACCCGATCAATGTTCGACGCAATAATATGCATTTGATGCGACAAATTAACCGATTTCCGGACGATATAATTCTTTCTTTCGTAAATTTTATGAATGGTTCCTGTTACAGTATCTGAGGTTTCTTCGAGTTCATAATCTACAACATCACCCACCGCAATAGGATTGGTGCTTTTGATACCTTTGATTCGAAATTTTCCTTTTATGCGGCATTCGATAAAATCGCCTTGTTCGGATTTTATGGTATACCAACTTCCTGTAGATTTATAAACAAGTCCTGTCATGGAGGATTTTAGATTGAAGAATAACGATTTTAGATTTATGATTTACAATCGAAATCTTTGCAAAGATAAAACTTTGTTTCAGGTTTGCTTCGCCTTTTCACATTATATGCTTGGATGAATTTCAAAGTTAATGCAAAATCCTATAAAGCAAAATCCCAAAACTGAAAGCCTTGGGATTTTATTAAATACTAAATTTACTACTCTCGAAATATAAAATCGTTAATCTTCAATCTGAATTCTTTTTACGAATTCAGCACTTTCTCTTGATGCCCAATACTTTCTTGGTGAATATCTTTGAACAATCTTACGATAAATTCTTCTGTCAATCCCTTTTTAGCACCTTCGGTAACCATTTTTTCTTGAATTTCGTTCCAACGATTACTTTGTAAGACAGCTACATTAGCATCCTTTTTTACTTGACCTATTTCGGCTGCCACTTTCATACGTTTTCCTAACAACTCCAATAAATTGGCATCTAAAACATCGATGTTCGCTCTTAATTTTGTCATTTTATTGGTAAACTCATCGGTGTCACCACTCACTTTTCTAACTTTCAAATCTTTGAAAATTTGTTTCAAAGTATCCGGAGTTACTTGTTGAGCAGCGTCACTCCAAGCGTTGTCTGGATCGTGATGTGTTTCGATAATCATACCGTCATAATTCAAATCCAAGGCTTCTTGAGTTACTTCAAGAATCATATTACGGTTTCCTGTAATGTGCGATGGATCAATAATTAAAGGTAAATCTGGGAATTTATTTTGCAATTCGATAGCAATTTGCCATTCTGGAATGTTACGGTATTTTGTTTTTTCGTAAGTAGAAAAACCTCTGTGAATCACGCCTAAGTTTTTAATACCTGCCATATACAAACGCTCTACTCCGCCTAACCACAAAGCCATGTCTGGATTTACTGGGTTTTTTATCAAAACAATTTTATCCGTTCCTTTTAAAGTATCCGCAATTTCTTGAACTGCAAATGGATTGGCAGTTGTACGAGCACCTACCCATAAAACATCGATATCATTTTCTAAAGCTAATTTACAGTGGGCAGCAGTAGCAACCTCTGTTCCCATAAGTAAACCTGTTTCAGCTTTTGCTTTTTTTAACCATTTCAAACCAATTTCACCAACGCCTTCAAATCCTCCTGGGCGTGTTCTTGGTTTCCAAATTCCAGCTCTAAAAACACTTACATCAGAATTTTTCAATTCGTGAGCGATTTTCAACACTTGTTCTTCTGTTTCAGCACTGCAAGGTCCTGCTATTACAAATGGATGAGACAAATTGAATGCGTCTAACCAATTTCTCATTTCTTTCTTGTTTTCCATCTTCTTTTTTATTTATTTTTTTATGTTTATTCCGTTTAATATTTCTTTAATTTTATTCACACTTTGCATTTCGTTGTAAATGGCTTCATAATCTTCGTTTTCTAACAATTCTTTAAACTTAGACAAATTAGAAATGTATTCTTCTAATGTTTTTACAACCTGTTTGTTATTTTGTTTAAAAATGGGTGTCCACATTGCTGGGGAACTTTTGGCCAAACGAACCGTACTCTCAAAACCAGAACCCGCCATGTCAAATATATCTTGTTCGTCTTTTTCTTTATCTATAACCGTTTTCCCTAACATGAAGGCGCTAATATGCGACAAATGCGACACATACGCAATATGTTTATCGTGTGATTTTGGATCCATATAACGAATCCTCATTCCCATACTTTTGAACAAGTTCAAGGCTTTTTCTTGTAACTTGAATGTTGTTTTTTCCACCTCACAAATAATATTCGTTTTCCCTTGGAACAATCCTTTTATTGCCGCCGATGGTCCTGAAAATTCAGTACCAGCAATGGGATGCGTAGCAATAAAATTTCTTCTCATTGGATGATTTGCTAGTGCCTTACATATTGGTGTTTTGGTTGAACCCACTTCAAAAACGATTGTATTCTCACCTATAGAATCCAAAACTTTTGGAAAAAGGGTCAGCGCAACATCAACAGGAACCGATACAATTACAAAATCGGCATTTATTAAATCCTCAAATGTAGCAGGAGCATCAATAACTCCTAAAGCGATAGCTTCAGCCAAATGACTTTCGTTAGTGTCTATCCCATAAATAGCAGCTTCCGGATGCAGTGATTTGATATCCAATACCATTGAACCACCTATTAATCCTATACCTATTACGTAAACATTAGTCATAAAGTCTTAAAGTTGTAAATTCGAAAGTAAACATTACCCCCAAATTCGTAATTCATAATTTTTAATTCGTAATTCTCGATATTGCTTCTTGCACTTTTTCCTCTTTTACGCACAATGCAAACCGAATATACCCTTCTCCATTGGAACCAAAAATAGTTCCTGGAGTAATGAAAATCGATTTTTCGTATAATATAGAATCGATAAACTTTTCCGCCGATGTGATTCCGTCTGGCAATTTTGCCCAAACAAATAATCCAACGCCTTCTTTGTATACTTTACACCCTAGTTTTTCGGCTAATTGTTCTGTTAAAACTCTTCTTTTCTCATAAACAGCATTCATTGAATCGAACCAAACATTGTCGCTTTTCAAAGCTTCAATCGCTCCTTTTTGGATTCCAAAAAACATGCCGCTATCCATATTGCTTTTTACTTTCAAAACCGCATCGATACAAGCTGCATTTCCTAAAACCATCCCTACTCGCCAACCTGCCATATTAAAAGTTTTTGATAAGGAATTCAATTCCAATGCTACTTCTTTTGCGCCTTCGACCTGCAACAAGCTCATCGGATTTTCGTTCAAGACAAAACTATACGGATTGTCATTGACCAGCAATATGTTATTTTTTTTGGCGAAAGCTACTAATTTTTCAAATAAAGCAATGCTTCCTCTCGCCCCTGTGGGCATATGCGGGTAACCAATCCACATGATCTTGACTTTCGATAAATCCAATTTTTCTAAAGCTTCAAAATCGGGTTCCCAATTATTCGATTCTTTTAAATCGTAATAAACCGGAACGGCTCCTACTAAATTCGTCACCGAAGTATAGGTTGGATAACCTGGATTCGGAATCAAAACTTCATCGCCTTCATTCAAGAAAGCTAGTGAAATATGCATAATTCCTTCTTTGGAACCCATCAAAGGCAAAATTTCCGTATTCGGATTTAAGGCAACTCCAAAATTATTTTGATAGAAATCGGCCATTCCTTTTCTCAATTCTGGCAATCCTTGGTAACTCTGATATTGGTGCGCATTTTCATCTTGCATAGCCAAAACAACTGCGTCAATAACTGCTTGAGAAGGCTTCAAATCTGGACTTCCAATTCCCATATTGATAATGGGTTTCCCTTCAGAAGCCAGTTGCCTTACTTCTCTCAGTTTTGAGGAGAAATAGTATTCTTCAATTATATCCAGACGTTTCGCCGTATTGATCATGGTTTTGTATTTTTATATTCTCCTAATACCTTAAAGTATTCCGCCATAATGGTCATTAACGCTTTTGCTTTCAAGTAATCTTCATATTTTTCGAAAGTAACGTCTACAAAAAAGGAATATTTCCAAGGTGTTTCTATTTTCGGCAAGGATTGAATCTTTGTTAAATTCAACTTGCAATCGCTCATCACATTGAGAACTGCGGCTAAACTGCCCCGTTTGTGATCCAATTCGAATTTGATGGAAGCACGATTAATTTCGTTTTCATCAACAAAATTTTCTTTTTTATTAACAATGACAAAACGCGTAATATTATTATTTATCGTCTGGATTTCCGGAGCCAAAATTTCCAAATCATACATATTGGCTGCCGTTTTACTGGCAATGGCAGCAATTCCTTTCAATTGATTTTTATGAATTCGCCTAGCTGTTTCGGCGGTATCTTTATCCTCAACTATTTTAATATTTGGATATTTTTTCAAGAATTCCATACATTGCAACAACGCCATCGGATGAGAATGCACTTCAAGAATATCGTCGATTTCTTGGTCTTTCAAAGCCATTAAATTTTGATGAATATCTAAATAATATTCACCTACAATGTGCAAATTATTCTTGTCAATCAAGGCATAATTAGGGATAATGGGGCCCGCAATAGAATTCTCGATAGCCATAACGGCTTGATCCGATTTTCCAGACAAAAGGCTATCAACCAATTCTTCAAATGACAAACATTCATCCACTGCTATATCATTGCCAAAATACTCTTGAGCCACTTGATGGTGAAAAGAGCCTTTAATCCCTTGTATTGCAATTGTTATATTCATTTAAATTCCAAAAAAAAAAATCCTGATTTTCATCAGGATTGTATATTAGTTTTATTTGTTTCTTA
>CAZHVE010000073.1:0-10219 GCA_964535705.1 uncultured Flavobacterium sp. | reverse complement strand
CAAAAGATTTTGTGGCAGGAATGCATGTTTGGGCTTTTGCTGATTTTAAAACAGGTCAGGCGGTTATTCGATTTGGAGGAATTAATTACAAAGGAGTGTTCACAAGGGACAGAAAACCCAAAATGGCAGCTCATTATTTAAGAGAAAGATGGGCAAAAAAGCTTTTTTAAAGATTGTTGGTATTCATGTTAAATAAATCATATTTTCCATAAAAACAGGGCTTTCTAAAAAGGTTCAGTATGGCTTTAATAGCAAGTCTTTTGGTGTATTTAAATACAATAAAATAGCATCGAAAACGTTTTTAGTATAATTAACAATTTAAAAATATAAAAAAGTTTTTTTATTTGAACTAAAAAATTAAATTTGCTCCCATCAATAATATTAAAATTAAAAAATAAATTATTTACAACTATTAAAATTAAAGAAAATGACAAACGTTAAAAAAGAAGGTGGTTCAGGTTTAGGAGGAATGATTTCAGGAATAATCATTGTATCTTGTATTTTTGCAGGATGGTTAATTTGGACATTCATAATGGGTGATGGTGCAAATTTTGAAGGAGGGGTTAATACAGGCCATCCACTACCAGGGAATTATTTGGCAATGGTTTACAAAGGAGGTCCTATTGTACCAGTTTTGATGGGATTGCTTTTAATGGTGATTGTTTTTTCATTCGAACGTTTTTCTGTAATTTCTAAGGCAGCTGGTAAGGGAAATCTTGATTTTTTCATGAAAAATGTACAGTCAAGCATCACTTCTGGTGATATTGAAGGAGCGATTTCTTCTTGTGACAAACAACAAGGTTCTGTTGCAAATGCAATTAGATCCGCTTTAGTTAAATACCAAGATGTAAAAAAAGAAGGTTTAGATAGCGAAGCCGCATCTGAAACAATTCATAAAGAAATTGAAGAAGCTACTTCACTTGAAATGCCAATGTTAGAAAAACACATGACTATTCTTTCTACATTAGTTTCTTTAGGAACTCTTGCGGGACTACTAGGAACGGTAACGGGTATGATTAAAGCATTTGGTGCTTTGGCTAGTTCAGGAACTCCTGACCAAGCGATGTTAGCAAATGGTATTTCTGAAGCACTTATCAATACTGCAACAGGAATCTCTACATCTGCATTAGCAATTGTAGTTTACAACTTTTTCACTTCAAAAATTGACACGTTGACTTACTCTATTGATGAGGCTGGTTCTACAATCGTGAATACTTATAGACACTACAGAGGTACAAAAAAATAATTAGTAATAATTTATGATAATAGCTTTGTACATAGTATAAAGTTATTTTCTTATAAATTTAAATATAAATTTAATGGCTGTAAAAACGTCCAAAAAAGCAGCGTCTATTGATATGACGGCTATGTGTGATGTGGCTTTTCTTCTGCTTACTTTTTTTATTTTGACCGCTACGGCTAAAATACCTGAAGCATTGCCTGTGGATACGCCGGCATCGACTGTACAAACTAAATTGCCCGAAACAGATTTGGCAACCTTGACTATTGGAAAAGGAAAAGTATTCTTTGATTTGAAAGGAAGAGAAATTCGCAAAAGAACTCTCGAATTGATGGCCCAAAAGTATGGAGTTGAATTCACAGAAGATGACAAAGATAAATTTGCACTGATGGAAGGTTTTGGAGTACCCATAGAGAGCCTTAAAAGCATCATTGAAATGAAAAGTTCAGAGAGAAGCAAAGCCAACCAACCGGGTGTTCCAAAAGATTCTCTTGACAACCAATTAGCAGAATGGGTTCAAAATGCCCGTATTGCAAACATTGAGATTAATGACAAGGAATTACAAATTGCCATCAAAGGAGATGCTAAAGAAGAATATCCAGCTATTCGAAAAGTGATGGATATTTTACAAGATCAAAAAATCAATAGCTTTAGTTTAGTTACTGGTTTAAGAGGAAAAGATTTTTAATTAAAAAAACACATACACTAAAATGGCTGAATTAAATACAGGCGACGGTGGAGGAAAAAAAGATAAAAAAGTAAGGAGTAAGAAACAAAATTCAAAAGTAGATTTAACTGCTATGGTGGATTTAGCCTTCTTGTTAATTACCTTTTTTATGCTTACCACTACTTTGTCTAAACCACAATCGATGAATTTGGGCTTGCCGGACAAACAAGATGACCCTACCGAAAAGCCAATCAAAGTAGATGAAAATAGAACGATGACCATTTTGTTGGGCGATAATGATAAATTAGTTCGTTACGTAGGTCTATTAGCTACTCCCGTTGCTGGAGGAGCACCAAAAGATTTTGCTTATGGGAAAGAAGGGATTCGTAAAGAATTATTAGCAAGAAAAGCATCCGTTTTGGCTTATTCAACTGCAAAAGGAAAACCAAAAAATGGTATGATTGTGATTATTAAACCAGGTAAGAAGTCAAATTACCGTAATTTGGTAGATATACTGGATGAAATGGCTATTGTTGATGTGCCAACGTATGCTATTGTAAATGATTTTTCACCGGAAGAAAAGAAATTGTTAGAAGGAAAATAAGATGCGTTCTTATTCCCCAATAACTTATAATTAAGAAATATGAAATTAGATTTATTAAAAAATCAATGGCTTGAAATTGTTTTCGAGGGTCGTAACAAAAACTACGGTGCTTATGAATTAAGAAAATCAATTACCAAGAATACCATTAAGGCGTTTATAATTGGTACACTTGTTTTTGGTATAGCAGTCAGCATTCCAACAATTTTGAGAATGATTCCTGATTCTTCTGAAGAGACTACCTTAGATCAAAAAATTACTACTGTAAAGTTGCCTCCAAAAGAGAAACCAAAAGAAAATCTTCCCCCGCCACCACCACCGCCACCAAAAGTGGATCAGGTTAAATTTGTAAAACCAGTGGTAGCAAAAGCTGAAGAAGTAGTTGAAGAGATTGTTGTAATCAAAGAGATCAAAGACAAAAATATCGGGAAAGAAACTATAAAAGGGGATCCAGACGCTGATTTAACTGTTGAGCCTGTGGGTACTGGGGTAGCTGCAGTGGTAGAAGAAGACAACACGGTATACAATACGGCAGGTATTGAAGTAAAACCTGAGTTTCCTGGAGGAATAGAAAAATTTTATTCTTTTGTCCAAAATAAGTACCAGATGCCAGAAGAAGAAGGTCTTAATGGAAAAGTTTTTGTTTCTTTTACAGTTGAAAAAGATGGTTCTTTAACGGATATTAAAGTACTTAGAGATATTGGCTACGGGACTGGAAAAGAGGCTATTCGTGTGCTTAAGGCTTCTCCAAGATGGAATCCTGGTGAGCAAAATGGTAAAAGAGTAAGATGTACTTTTAATTTGCCTATTTCCATAAAAACGGAATGATGTTAAAAAACTCATTAAATAATTTTCAGAAGAAATCGCTAAATGAGCGATTTCTTCTCGTTATAGGAATATCGTTTTTTTTGGCATATCTTGTATTGGGTTTAATAATAATATTCTGGAAGAATTTCCCTTTAGGGATGCAGCCAATGTATAGAATGGCTTTTGGGATTGTTCTAATTGTTTATTCGTTCTTAAGGTTTTATAGATTTTTTAATTCAAATAATGAATGATGATGTATAAAAAAAGAAAAGTATATGGTCTAATTTTCTTTAGTCTTTTGTTTGTGATGTGTAATCAAAAAGAACAAAAGAAACCGGATAAAGAATCAATTTTAAAAGGTTCCACAACCATTTTTGTAGATGAAACCTTAACTCCGATTGTCGAAGATCAGGTAGCCGTTTTTGAAAGTAATTATGAAGCCAAAATAAATCTTGTTTCAAAATCAGAGTCAGAAACAGTTAGTAGTTTGTTTAATCAAAAGTCAGCGATTGCTATTTTGACTAGAAATTTAAATTCTCAGGAAATTAAAATTTTTGAGCAAAAAAAAATCACTCCAAAAATTACTAAATTTGCAACTGATGCCATCGCCTTTATTTCAAATAAAAGTAGCAATGACACGTTAATTGATTTAAAGAATGTTATTGATTTTATGCAAGGCAAGCCAAGTGATGGTATTCAAGGCTTGGTATTTGATAATCCAAATTCGAGTACGGTCCGTTATATGAATTCATTAGCTGGAATTCAATCCATTCCTGAAAAAGGAGTGTATTCGTTTAAAACAAATCAAGAAGTGATTAAATTTGTTGCTCAAAATAAAGGAATGATTGGCGTAGTTGGTGTAAATTGGTTATTTCAACCCATGCCGGAAATGCAGAAATATGTCGATAAGGTAAATGTGCTAAGTGTTAAAGGTCTTTCAGGTCTAAACTATTATTCACCAACTCAAAACAATATTGCCGAAGGCAAATATCCTTTGGCACGTGATTTGTATATTGTCAATGGTCAGGGATATTCTGGTCTTGGAATGGGTTTTGCCTCATTCGTTGCCGGTGACATTGGACAAAGAATAATTCTCAAATCGGGATTATTACCCGTAAGAATTCCTGGTCGAAGAATTAATGTTAGACATAGTGTCTATGATGAAAAAAAATAAATTAATATAATACAAATGAACAAATTTAAAATTTTTACTGTTGCTTTATTAACTTCAGTGACGTTAGGCTTCGGTCAAGATATGGATCAGGCTAAAAAGGCAATTGATGCGGAACAATTTGAAAAAGCAAAATCAATATTAAAATCGATTATTCAAACCAAACCTTCAAACGGCAAGGCAGCATTTCTTTTAGGGAATGTTTATCTTACACAAAGCATTGTGGATTCAGCTAAAATCTATTTCCAAAATGGATTAGCTGGAACAGAAGGCGCCAAATTTAATTATATTGGATTAGGTCAAATAGAATTGGATAATGGTAATGCAACAGCGGCCCAGGCTCTTTTTACCCTAGCCACGAAAGATATGAGAAAGAAAGAAGTAGAAGAGAATATTTACATCGGGAGAGTCTACATGAACATTTCAAAACCAGATTATAAAACAGCCCTTGCTTTTTTAAACAAGGCCCAATTGGTAAATACGATGGATGCTCAAATTCAGCTGGCTTTGGGAGATGCTCATTATGGGGATAAAAATCAAAATGAAGCGTATGCTGCTTATAGAAATGCTTTTCAAACGGACAACACCTTGATTAGAGCAAAAATGCAATTGGGTGTCCTATTAAAAGGTGCAAAATCTTATGATGAAGCTTTAAAAGCCTTCAATGAAGTGATCGCTCTAAGCTCAAATTATGGGCCTGTGTATAGAGAATTAGCCGAAACCTATTACAAATGGGGGATGAATAAACCGTCAAAACGCGCAGAGTACATGACAACCGCTATTGGTTATTATGAAAAATACATGAGCCTCACGGATTATTCCTTAAACTCCAGAATGCGTCACGCTGACTTTCTTATTCTTGTAAAGGATTATGCTGCGCTCGAAGTTGAGGCCAATAAAATGATTGAATTAGACAAAGTTAATCCGAGAATTTATCGTTATTTAGGCTATTCTGCCTATGAAAATGGTAATATTGATGTTGCTATTAAATCACTGGAATCCTTCACTTCTAATCCATCTAATAAAATAATTGCTAAAGATTTTTTATATTTAGGCTTAGCCAAAATTAAAAAAGGAACAAGTGTTGATGGATTGTCTATTGATCCAACCGCATTCAATTCAGCCTTGATGGATATCAAAAAAGCAATTGAAATGGAGCCTTTGGTAGTGGAAGATTTGAATGAGATTGGCAAAAAATTATTCACTCAAAAATTATACAAAGAGGCTTCGTCAATATTTGAATTAGGAACAACAAATGCAGAGTCCAAGAATTATTTAGATGACAATGTTTATTATGGTTTGTCAATTTATTATGCCAACAACAAAAAAGACGTAAAACCAGACCCTATTGCTTTACAAAAATCAGATACAGCTTTTGATAAAGTAATACAAGCTTCTCCAAGCTATAGCGAAGCCTATCTTTATAGAGCAAGAACCAATAGTTTATTGGGGAATGATGAAATGACTATAAAGTATTATGAAATTTATATTGCTAAAATTACTGAAAAGGGTCAAGAAGAATTAGCAAAGCCAACAACCACAAAAAAAATAATAGAATCTTATAATAATATTGCTGCTAGCTATGCGAATACGGATAAAACTATAGCAAAAGAATATCTTATGAAAACACTAGCGCTTGATCCAACTAATGATTATGCAACCAAGTCAATACAACTGTTAAAATAATCAATATTTTTTTAATGAAAACCGATAGTTTGAAATAGCTATCGGTTTTTTTATGGGTATACCTCAATTTTTAAATTCACTATCTTTGCCCTTCAAAATTATGAAATGCTATCAAAAGAAATACAACTAGAGGTTAATAAAGGCACCATGCTCCCTTTGATGGAAGAATTCTACACCATTCAAGGCGAAGGATTTCATACCGGAACAGCGGCTTATTTTGTAAGAATTGGCGGCTGCGATGTGGGTTGTCATTGGTGTGATGTTAAAGAAAGCTGGAATGCCGAATTACATCCTCCAACAAGTATTGATTTGATTGTTGCCAATGCTATTAAATATGCCGATACTATCGTGGTTACTGGAGGCGAACCCCTAATGTGGGATATGAGCCTACTCACTCAAAAGTTAAAAGAACAAAACTTGAAAGTGCATATCGAAACTTCTGGAGCATACGAACTTTCAGGAAAATGGGACTGGATTTGTCTTTCTCCAAAGAAAAACAAATTGCCAACTCAAACTGTTTACGACAAAGCACATGAATTGAAAGTGATAATTCACAATAAGCATGACTTTATTTTCGCCGAAGAGCAAGCCGAAAAAGTAAACAAAAACTCCATATTATTCCTCCAACCTGAATGGAGTAAAAAGGAAGAAATAACGCCGCTTATCGTTGATTATGTAATGAACAATCCAAAATGGAGAGTGTCATTACAGACACATAAATATTTGAATATTCCTTAAATAATTATATTTATTATCCAACGGAGAGTTTCGCTAAATAGTCATAATGCGCTCCTTCAACAATCAATTCGCATTCTAATCCATTGGCAAAAGCCGCATTTTGTAAAGTATTATAATCCAGATAAAGCCAAGGAAAAGTGGCTTCGGTTTCATTCTTGTAAGAAACAGTGAAAGTCAATTCGCCATAATAACCATTTCCAGTAATCCATTTCCCACCGTCATCATCATCGTCAAACATATAGATAATGTCCGAGGAGTCAATGAGAATTTGACCGCTTGGGTTCAAAAGACTTTTCAATTTTTCTAAAAACAGGGGAGTTTCCTTTATTGTTCCAAAAATCCCCGTTCCATTCATCAATAATAAAATGGTGTCGAATTTTTCGTTTTCCACTGTCATTACATCTTGCACTTTGGCTTTTTTCAAACCACGAAGTTGGCAAGCTTCAATGGCATTTGGAGAAATATCAATGGATATGACGTCAAGTTTTCTTTCGTTTTGCAACGTCAAACTATGACTTCCTGCGCCACAACCTACATCCAGAATTTTGCCTTTTGCCAATTGTAGCGCTTTTTGCTCCAATTTTGGCATTTCCTCATAGCTTCTAAAAAGATAGGCAACACTCATTTCATCCGCTTCAGAAATGGAAGTTTCGGTAATTAAATCTTCCGGAGAATTATTGGTTTGAAAATCGAGTATGGCTTTTCCGAAAAGATCTTTCATAAATTTTAGTTGGTTAAAAAGCGGATATGATAAGGAGTTTATAAGATTAGAACATCAAAGCATTTAAAAGTTTCTTATTTTTGAAGTCAGAATCCCTAAACTTATAACCCTCTAAACTCATAATCTTTCATTGAAACAAATTCTAAACAATCTTCCTAAAGAGGCCAAAGATAAGCATATCGAAAACAAAAAGTATTTTGATAAGCTGAAAAAAAAGGCGCCTAAGAACTTGGATTACGTGATGCAGGATTTACACGATGCCGAATTCAAGAAGACCGATTGTTTAAAATGTGCCAATTGTTGCAAAACTACCGGCCCTTTATTCACTTCGGCTGATGTTGAACGTATTTCAAAACACCTGCGACAAAAACCACAACAATTCATCGACCAATATTTGCGCATTGACGAAGACAAAGATTATGTGCTGCAAAGAGTTCCTTGTACTTTTTTGGACATTGACAATACTTGCTTTATTTATGACGTCCGTCCAAAAGCCTGTCGCGAATTTCCCCACACCGACAGGAAGAAGTTTCAGCAAATTTCTGATTTGACTTTGCAAAACGTGGCAATTTGCCCTGCAGCATTCAATATTGTCGAAGAAATGAAGAAGAAAATGCCAATGTAAAGGGTTGCTTATTTCAGAAATAGCCTAAATGAACTGTGTAAATTTAAAGTCATTTATTAAAGGTCATTCGTGTTTAAGCTGTACTTTTGGCATAAGCGAAGTAAATCCATATTAGAAACCGAATCAAATTGAATCTAGAATATTTCATTGCCAAACGACTCATAACTGCTAAACATTTTAAAAGCAGCATATCCGCACCCATAATAAAAATAGCCATTTCTGCCATTGCCATCGGAATGATTATGATGATTGTTTCGGTAGCCACCGGAATTGGGCTTCAGCAAAAAATCCGCGAAAAAGTTTCCGCCTTCAACGGACATATTATCATATCGAATTACGACAACAATCAGTCCGAAGTCACGCTGGTTCCCATCTCCAAGAAACAAGATTTTTACCCAAAATTTACTTCTGTTCCAGAAGTAAGCCATGTTCAAGCCATTGCAAGTAAAGCAGGGATTATTAGAACCGAAACCGCTTTCGAAGGAATAATCCTCAAAGGTGTCGGCGCAGATTATCAATGGAATAATATCAAAGAATACATTGTTTTAGGAAGATTGCCGGATTATTCAAGAGGAATTAATCAAGAAGTAGTTATATCTCAATTTATGGCCAATAGGTTAAATCTTAAGGTCGGTGACAACTTTAATACATTTTTCATTAAAGAAAATCAAAATCAACCCCCAAATATCCGAAGATTTAAAATCACTGGAATTTTCAATTCTGGGTTTCAGGAATTTGACGCCACTTATATAATTGGAGACATTCGACACATACAACGCATCAATAAATGGAGGCCAGATCAAGTGGGCGCTTTTGAGGTGTTCGTAAATGATTTCGATAAAATTAAGACAGTAGGCGAAGAAGTTTATGAACAAACTGCATCTACACTAGATACTAAAACCATAATCGAAAAATACAGTTACATATTCGAGTGGCTAAAACTCTTTGATTTTAACATCATTGTTATATTGGCGATAATGATTCTGGTCGCCACCATCAATATGGTCGTGGCATTATTAGTACTGATTCTCGAACGAACCCAGATGATAGGAATACTCAAGGCGTTAGGTGCCAACAATTGGTCCGTAAGAAAAATATTTTTATACAACGCCTTCTATCTCATAGTAAGAGGATTGTTTTGGGGAAATCTAATTGGCATTTCATTGCTTCTTATGCAACGCTATTTTGGTGTAATCCAACTTAATCCCGAAAATTATTATGTAAATCAGGCGCCAGTCTATCTTAACTGGGGATACATACTGCTGCTAAATCTACTCACGATTACAGTTTGTTTTATGGTATTATTGATTCCTTCTTACATTATAACCAAAATTTCTCCGGTAAAAGCCATCCGATTCGATTAAAAAAACAATAGGGAATTATACTATGATTATACGCTATAATATAGGTTTCAGGCTTGAATTTTGATTTTATCATTGTGATTTCGAAAAACTTCCCATTCCAACTTTCACGCTTTCAGTTGATTAAAAAATACTTTAAAAAAAGATTAAAAAGGGGCTTGTAAAACTGAATAAACGCGCTACTTTTGCACCCGCATTGCAGCAGACGTTTTTTTAAATCAAAGAAAAAAAACGGATAATAGTTTGTTGGAAGCGTAAAGGATTTGTATCTTAGCCTTCCTGAAAAATTTAAAAATTCGGTAAAAGCATTTTGTAAAAAATAAAATTATTTTTTTCTTGCCAGAATAAAAAGAAATGTTACTTTTGCACCCGCTAACCGAAAGATTGGCGAAAAAAAATAGAAAACGCAAGTTCATAGACATATTGAATTGACAGCCGTTCCGAGAGAGATTTCGGAACAATAATAAAAGAGAGTAAGAGAATCGCAAGATTTAAAAAACCACTAGAATTTGAGTCGCATATAAGTAGCTTAAGAAATTAAGCAAATAATATACGATGAAGAGTTTGATCCTGGCTCAGGATGAACGCTAGCGGCAGGCTTA
>CAZHVE010000072.1:0-10231 GCA_964535705.1 uncultured Flavobacterium sp. | reverse complement strand
CCACGGGTGGAGATGACTTCTTTATAATACTCTTCTGAGGTGTCTAAATTGTGATTGTAGGCATACAAACCAGCTTCGGCCAGACGTTGGGCTTGGTTTTCGGTAATCATACCCAGGGTACAACACACTTCCATATCCAGTTTGTTGATGGTGCGCACCATTTCAAGGACTTGGTCAAACTCGGCACCATCCTTTACATTTCGCCAGGCCGCCCCCATACATACACGAGAAGAACCACTTGATTTAGCCCGTAGCGCTTGCGCTTTTACCTGGCTCACGCTCATCAAATCGTTGCCTTCAATTTCAGTATGGTATCGTGCTGCTTGCGGACAATAGCCGCAGTCTTCAGGGCATCCGCCTGTTTTGATGGACAACAAGGTCGAAACCTGAACCACGTTAGGATCGTGGTGTTCTCTATGAATAGAGGCTGCTTCAAAAAGCAGGTCCATCATGGGTTTGTTGTAGATGGCAATAATTTCGGGGGTCGTCCAATTGTGTTTTGTGATGCTCATCGATGTGATTTTTAATGGCTCAAAAGTAGTCAAATTGTTCTGAAGTAGCAATGGAATCCGATTGAAAAACAAAAAGTCCATCTCTTGAATGATGAATTTATTACATCATATTACCAAAAGAATCCTAAATTTAGACGAAGGTTTTTCAAATAAAAAAAGTGGGAATTCTAGTTTTTCTCACTTGAAAATAAAAAACAGTCAAACGGAAGTGTGTTCTAATAAGTATATTTATGGGAAGAATGGCGTTTCAAATCTCCAGACCCTTTCTAATAATTCTTTATTTAAAAGGAATGAGTTTTGAATTTATGCCCTATGTTTGTCTGTGTGGTAGCGAGTGTCCCAATACAACATCAGAATAAAAGTGACAACTACCGCGGATACAATTCCCTCAAACAATAGTGAAATGGAATAGGTTATTACAGAAGGATTCCCTCCAAATAGGAAACTTTTGGATAAAGACTTTACATAGTCATCTCCTCCTTTTAAATAGCTATATGCAATTAGTCCTAATATACTCAAAAATACGCCCGTAAGTGAAGTCTTTAAGGCAGATGAGGCATTGGAAGCTAATACGGTGTTGCCTTCGTTGAAATTAGTTTTTAGGGTTTTTTGCGTTCCATAAAATAGGAATAGGATGTTAAATAATCTTAAAAAATAAAGATCGGCAACCCCTAAAAACTCCATTAAGATGAAATAAGCTCCAATTGCTATAAAAATTATAAATCCGTTTATTAATTCTTTCGGCAGTTTCATATAGGCAAAATTTATAGGTTAGCGGTTATTTGACGTGTCACTTTTACTTATGGGTATTTGTTTGGAACAAATTAGGTTTAAGTGGCCATCTCACGTAACTTTTTTAAAATAGCAACTTCATGAAAAACAGTACAATACAATCAAATTTACACAAAAAATATTGTTTTTAAAGAAAAAAAGGGAAATAATTTTAGTGATTTTTTTACTTTTTTAGAAAGTAAAGTGCCGTTTTTTTGTCTTTTTCCAATTGTTCTTTCAAAAGGGCTACGGATTCAAATTTTTGTTCCGGACGAAGGAATTGTAGGATAGAAACGGATAATTCAATGCCATATAAATCAGCCTCAAAATCAAAATAATGAATCTCGACGGATAAATTTTCTCCCGCTACGGTAGGGTTGTAGCCAATATTCATCATCCCGAAAACGATTTTTTGATTGATGATACTTTGTACTACATAAACGCCATTTCGGGGAATGAGTTTGTAGTTTTCTTCGATTTGTAAGTTGGCTGTGGGAAAGCCTAAGGTTCTTCCCAATTGTTTCCCTTTGACAATGCTGCCCGACAAGAAATAGTCGTAGCCCAGGTATTCATTGGACAAAGCCATATTCCCTTCCTGTAACGCCTTTCTGATTTTGGTCGAACTTACTGAAACAGCTTCAATTTCTTGTGCTGAAATTTGTTCTACTTCAAAATCATACTGTTTGCCAAAAGTAATGAGGTCGTCAATGTTTGCGGTACGATTTCTTCCAAAGCGGTGGTCATGACCAATAATTATTTTCTGGATATGGAACTGATCTACCAAAACCGTTTTGACAAATTCATGGGCGGATAATTTTGAAAACGCTTCGTCAAAAGGATGAATGACGAGGTTTTCGAGTCCTGTTTTTTCTAATAAGGCTATTTTTTCGGATAGGGTATTGAGCAATTTCACTTCTGATTTTTCCTCTAAAACCATGCGGGGATGCGGAAAAAAAGTAAGCACCAAGCTTTCAGAGTCATCGCCCGTATTTTGGGTTACTCTTTCCAAGATTTTTTTATGGCCAATATGAACCCCATCAAAAGTGCCTAGGGTGAGTATGGTTTTTTTCGTGGATTTGAAATCGGTTATGGAATGAAAAATCTTCAAAGCGGCTGTTTTAGAATGGTGCAAATTTAGGGTAATAATAACATATAAAAAAAACGGATTGAAGTAAATCAATCCGCTCTATTTTTTAGTTTAAAATACTATTCCTTGATGAATCGCAACGTTTTTTTCTCGTTGGCTTTGGTAACGGTAATAAAATAGATTCCATTACTTAAGGACGATGTGTTTATGGTCAAGTCGCTTGCTGCCGAAACCTCTTTTTGGAGGATGATTTGACCCAGAGTATTGGCAATAGTATAGCGATTTGGTAAACCTAAATTACTTGGAATATTGATGTTTAAAGTCCCCTTTGTAGGATTTGGATATAGAAAAATGGCATTGGATGTTTCAAATTCCTTGTTTCCAAGGGTGTTGGTGGTGAACGATTTACTCTGGCTCGAAGTAAAAGAGGCTCCAGAAGTTATGACAGTTAATCCATCATAAGATTTAAGGTCGTAATAACCAGTTCCAGAATCCCCAAGACCAGTCCCGCAACAAATCCCATCTCCAGCCTTATCATTGATGGTGAAAGTATAGCATTGATTGTTGGGCAATGTCCAGGGTAGGCTTATCAATGCTGGAATAGGAGATACGGTTGTTGCATTTACATAGGTGTCAGTATAGGGACCGCCTTTATATAAAATCGCCCCAGTTGTATTATTTTTTAGCTCCCAAGTCGTTTCGGTTCCATAATAATCTTGTTGTAATCTAAATTGGTAATTGGTAAAAGTATAGTTTGAAGGAGCCGATGGAATATTAAAACTTCCTGAAACAGAATTGTTTGTGAGTCTTTGGTCTGGAACGCCATTTGCCTTGTCAATAGTGACAACGATGGTCCCATTTATGGCAGAATTAATGGTTATGGGAAAGGTGGCGAATTTATTAGTCGCTAAAGTTCCGCTCCAGGGATAAGCAATATTGCTTCCTCCATTAATAGTATAATTTAGCGTTGCCGATGTCAAAGTGCTCGTGCCTCTATTGTAGATTGTGATATTTTGAATCGTTTGATTAGGAAGGGTACTGCATGTGGCAACAGTACAGCTAGACCCTAATTTTACTTCGGCATCATTTGCATACAAGGATATAGCGACGCCTTTAGTAGAAGTTTTTAAACTACTTCTTCTGGGGGAATAAGTCATGACGGCATCCATCCGAACCTTTTGTTTTATGGTAAAAATGTTCATGCACGAATCGTCTGTATAGTCCATATAATTTTCAATCATGTCATTCCCAGGTTTTGAACCACAACTATTAGTTCCTGTCGGGCATCCATAATTGGCTTCTTTTGCCACTGGGGTGTCGTCACAATGATCTGTATTTGAGAAACAATTTGAACCGTCTCCCCAAATGTGAATTAGCCCAAGCCAATGCCCTATTTCATGAGTCATAGTTCTTCCTTTGTTGTAAGGGGCGTTTAATAAAAAGTTATTTCCAGTTCCACTCCCAAATGCGTCATATTTGGCAACAACCCCATCAGTATTTGCTAATCCCCCTAATTCTCCTATACCCAATAAGTCAGAAGCATCAGGGAATTGAGCATAGCCTAAAAGCGTATTGTCTGTAAATTGAACACTCCACAAATTCAGATATTGGGTAGGATCCCAAATGGTGGCTGGTTTTAAGATTGACTCAATGTCAGTGGTTGACCATGATTCCTGACAAAAACTCCGGCGGTCAATTCCGTTAGTTGGATTTCCGTTTGGGTCTTGTTTGGCAAGAACAAATTGGATTTGGGTATCTACCCCAACAGAATTTGAGTTATAGCCAGGAGTTCCAAATACTTTGCCGAAATCCTGATTCAGTACTGTTATTTGTGATATTACTTGTGTGTCACTAATATTTGGGGCTGTACCTTCTGTTTGTCCGTTATGAATGACGTGAACTACAACTGGGATGGTTATCACTGCAGTGGTTTGTGCGGTTCGCATGGGAGTATTTTTTTGAACCAATGGGGCTAACCAAGCTTCAAACTGTGAATCGGTCTTTCGCTTAGGATTTTTCTCTTGTAGCATTTTTTCATACTCTGTTGAGGCACATCGAATGATTCCATTTTTAGGATTTACATTTTCGGGTGATATTTGTTTGCCGAACAGCGTTTTTTCTGTTTGTTTTTTGGCCTGTCCAAAGGCGGCGCCTAGCACAAAAAGACAAATAACAACAAGCATTTTAAGAATAGAAATGGGGATTATTCTTTTCATTATTCAAAGAAATAGTATTATAAATTACAAATTTTAAAAAAAATTAAAAATAAAAGGCAATAAATCCATAAAATTAACTTTTATTAAAGAATAAATCAATTTAAAATACAAAAAAACGAGAAATTAGCTTTCTTCTATTTTGTGTCAAATGAGAGCTTCTTTTTTGCAATTTATTGATTATAAATGGCTTAATCACAAATTATACCAAATTTTCGTGTAGATTGGAAAAACTAAAAAAAAGGATTGGAATAAATTGATCCTCCTTAGGTTTTTGGTTTGAAAAGCTATTCCTTAATGAACTGCAGCGTTTTTTTATCATCTCCTGTTGTAATGAGTAAGAAATAAATCCCTTTACTAAATTCCGAGGTATTTAAAGTCAAATCCTCCTGTTTTGAAATCATTTTTTCACTGATAATTTGGGCTAAACTATTACAAACGGTATATCTGTTTGGCAATCCTAATTGGGGCGGAATTTTAATAGTTAATTTTTCTTGGGTTGGATTTGGATATAAATAAATGCCATTAGAAGTTTCAAATTTTGGATTTCCCAAAGTGCCAATCGAAAAAGATTTCGATTCATTGAAAAGAAAAGTTCCCCCTGATGCAAATACAAAGTTGTTTTCGTCTTTCAAGGAATAACTTCCTACGCCACCATTAGTATTAATTCCATCTCCAAACGAATCATTAATAGTAAAGGTATAGCAATCGCCATTTAAAAGATCAAAAGTTAAAGGTGGTTCTGGATCATTTAATTGAGTTGCGGAAGGGGCGTCTAGATAAGGACCGCCACTGTATAGGGTTGTTCCATTGCTGTTTTTCAATGTCCAAGTCGTTTCACTTCCATCTCGGTCACATTGCAAGGTCAAAGTCACTTTTGGAGCAACCCCTCCGCTCAAATTACTTAACACCGGGTTAGTATATTCTTTAGTGGCAGTATCGTTTAGATTATTTTGATCCGGTTGGTTGTTTAAAGAGGTAATTGTTACGCTGAATAGATGCACTCCGCTTGGCGAAGAAATGGCTGGTAGGCTCATTAGTTCGGATGCGTTTTGGGTAAGGTTTCCAGTCCACGTATAAGTGCCTATATTTGTATTGTCAATGCTATAGGTAATCGTTGCGGTCTGGAGGGTTGCTGTCCCTTTGTTTTCAAAATTTATGGAAGGAATAAAACCACAACCAGAAATGGTTATTAGAATGTTTTTAAGAGCCGCATCTAGTGTTTGGGTAAAACCGGGTGTTGCAACCGTAGAACTTTGCAAATCTATTTGCGTAGGAGAATTAGTCATTACGGCCTCCATTCGGATTTTTTGTCCGGCAGTAAAAGTATTCATGCAGGCATCGTTTGTGTAATCCATATAGTTTTCGGTCATGTCGTTTCCTGGATCTGATGGACAGGTATCAAAAACACCACAATCATAGTGCTCCCATCCCGCTTGGGGGGTGTCTGAACAATAATCTGATGCGAGGCAATCTGGGGTATTGGTCGCTTCATCCCCATTTCCGTCTCCCCATATGTGTCTCAATCCCAGCCAGTGACCCACTTCATGGGTAGTGGTTCGGCCCATGCTATAATTGGTGTATAATTGAAAAGATCCATCATCCACCGCTGCAGTGCCCAGTGCATAACAATTGAGTACCACACCATCTGTGAGGGATTCTCCGCCTATCTGGTTTAAACCACCTAAAGTGGAATTTGAAGGGAATTGAGCGTATCCTAATAAATTAGTTGAGGATGAAAATGCAACACTCCATATATTAAGATATTTTGTGGGATCCCATTGGGTTTCAGGTTTTACGATAGCATCAATTTCCTCTGCTGTCCAATCGGCTTTCCCTAGATTGATATGCTCAATCCCATTGGTAAGCACGCCGTAAGGATCTTGTTGCGCTAAAACAAAATTAATTTGGCAATCTACCCCTAATTGGTATCCTGTTGTGCCAAATCCCGGAGTTCCCGACATTTTTCTAAAGTCTTCATTCAAAACCTTTATCTGAGAAACGGCTTGAGCATCAGAAATATTTTCGCTTGCGTGAGAACTACTTGTATTGATGGCATCCCCATCATGAATGATATGTATAACAACAGGAATGGTATATGTGGTTGGAGCTGTTTTACTAGTCAAGTTTTTTTCTCGCTGTTTGGCAATAATTGGTGCCAACCAATTCTCGAATTGAGTTTTGTTCAATCGTTTTGGATTTTTGGCTTGCAACATTTTTTCATTTTCCGTTGTGCCACATCGTATAAATTGGTTTTTAGAATTTACTTTTAGATTGTCCAACAAAGATTGCTGTGTATAACCCGAGTGCGCTATAAAAAGACAAAATAAAACAAATATTTTAGGGATAGAAACAGCAGCGTTTTTTTTCATTATTTTAATCTCTTTAGGTGTAATTTCTCGAAGCTCTGCTTCGTTTTTTTAATACCTCTAGGGCTCTGCTCCGAGGCAGTTTATTAAGTAATTAACTCAAAGATAGGCATATAAGAACCTAATGTCAAGTCGTAAACAATAATTTTGTATTTTTATTTCCCGTTAAAAGTGGTCATGGTGTTTTCTAATCCGGCAGTTCCAAATGATTTTATAATTTCGGAAGCCAATTCTAAACGTTCTGGAAGTTTTGCTTTTTCGTCTTCGTCCCATTCGCCTAGAACGTAATCGACTTGCTTCCCTTTTTTGAATTCATCGCTGATACCAAAACGGAAACGGGTATAGTCGGTTGTGTTTAAAGTTGCGTGAATGCTTTTGAGTCCGTTGTGTCCACCATCGCTGCCTTTTGGTTTTATTCTAATAGTGCCAAAAGACAGATTCAGGTCATCGGTAATAATCAGAATATTTTCAAGTGGAATATTTTCCTTGTCCATCCAATATTTCACCGCTTTACCGCTCAAATTCATGTAGGTATTGGGTTTCAAAAGCAAAAAAGTTCGGCCTTTAAATTTATATTCGGCAAGCGCACCCAGTTTAACGGTTTCGAAGTGGATTCCTTCTTTTTTGGCGAAGAAATCGACAATTTTAAAACCGATATTGTGCCTTGTATTTACATATTCGGCGCCAATATTACCCAGTCCGACGATTAAATATTTAGTACTCATGTTCTTTATATTGTTTTTTTGGGGTTCGGGAACCTCCGGTTTCGTATAATCGGTATTAACTTCTGTTTTTGTTTTTGAAAAAAGTGCATTTAACCATTTTAGCATGGCACAAAAGTAATATAATTACTTAATTGTTTCATTGGCGAATGTTAAGAACATTTTTTTTCTTTCAAACCATTAAGAAATTTAAGTTTGCTTCGCCTGTTCACTATCGCTCGGGTCATTAAGTTTTTAAGTCATTATTAAAGAAACTTAATTCCTAGTGGCTTATGGTTTTTCGGATTTTAAATTTTGAAAATAATTAGCTGTATTTAGCACTGCTGGGAACGGCATTCTTTTGTGGCGGAGTTCGTCACGAAACATACAGTCTACAGCAGGAGCTTTGGCTCTTGATATTCCCAATACTAGTGCCCTATAAAACAAAAAAGCACCAGTTGTATAACTGATGCTTTCTTGAAAATTGATTGAAAAAATTTTATTTTTTCTTTTTCCCTGCAGGTGCTTTTGCTGCTTTTGCTGCTTCTTGAGCTGCTTTCATAGCGGCACGAGAAATCTTCACTTGACAAATTACGGTATTGTCTGGATGTATCAATTTGAAATTTTTGGTTTCAACTTTGGTCACATACAGTTTATTACCCATCTGAAGTTCAGAAATGTTAGCTTCAATGTAATCAGGAAGGTTTTTTGGTAAGGCTCTTACTTTAAGTCTTCTTTGATTTAAACGTAAATCCCCACCCAATAATACCCCTGGTGATGTTCCAACAATTTTAACAGGAACTTCCATAGTGATTTCTTTGCTTTCGTTTAATTGAAAGAAGTCAATGTGTAAGATTTTGTCTGATACAGGGTGTACCTGTACGTCTTGTAAAACGGCATTGTAGTTTTTTTCTCCAAGTTCAATCACAACTGTGTGTGCGTTTGGAGTGTAAACCAAGCTTTTGAATGCTCTTTCATCTGCTGCAAAATGTACTGGTTGATCTCCTCCGTATAACACGCAAGGAACCGCTCCAGCATTACGTAAGGCTTTAGTCGCAACTTTGCCCACGCTTTCTCTTTCTGATCCTTTAATTGTAATCGATTTCATTGTAAAAAAATATAGTTAATAAATAATAAATTACTTAGTTGTTTGTTGTTGGTTTATGGTTGTTGGTATTGACTTTTGCTGTCAACCCTCAACTATCAACCCTCAACGGTATTACATTAAAAATTTTCCACTAATGGAATTGTTGTGGTGTACCATGTGCATTACTTCAGCAAAAAGAGGCGCACAACTCACCACTTTTATTTTGTTTGATTCCTTTTTTAACGGAATAGAATCGGTCACAATCAATTCAAGTAATTGTGATTTTTCTATTTTTTCGTAAGCATCTCCAGATAAAATAGCATGAGTACAAATCGCTCTTACGCTCAAGGCTCCTTTTTCTATCATCAAATCGGCGGCTTTCGCCAAGGTGCCTCCCGTATCAATCATGTCGTCAACCAAGATTACATTGCGGCCTTTCACTTCGCCAATGAGCTCCATGGTGTCGATAATATTGGCCTCTTTTCTATGTTTGTAACAAATAACCACATCCGAATTTAAAAATTTAGAATAGGCATACGCTCTTTTAGAACCTCCCATATCCGGCGATGCAATCGTCAAATTTTCTAAATTTAAACTTTTTACATAAGGTAAAAAGATAGTCGATGCAAAAAGGTGGTCTACTGGTTTTTCAAAGAATCCCTGAATTTGGTCAGCATGCAAATCCATGGTCATGATTCGTGTTGCGCCGGCAGTTTCTAATAATTTAGCTACTAACTTAGCTCCAATCGGGACTCTCGGCTTGTCTTTTCTGTCTTGCCTTGCCCAGCCAAAATAAGGTATTACGGCCGTTATATGTCTTGCCGAAGCGCGTTTTGCAGCATCAATCATCAGTAACATTTCCATCAAATTATCTGAGCTTGGAAATGTAGAACAAACAATAAATACCCGCAGACCTCGGATTGACTCCTCATAAGACGGCTGAAATTCTCCGTCACTATAGTTGGACATTGTCATTTTACCTAAAGGAATTCCGTATTCCTTTGCCATTTTTTCAGCAAGATAAACACTTTGTGAACAGGCAAAAATTTTAGCTTCTTGTTCTAGGTTTGACATTAATTCGTTTTTTTTATTCCGCTGCGCTCCATGATAACTCAGCTTATATATTTTTTTAAAGCCAAATGTTTGTATGCGCCTCGGGTGTAGTTAGTTAGTCTGCTTCCTTTTAACGAGGTGCAAATTTAGCAATAAAATCCAACTTGGAAAGGAAATTTTAGAGAATTTTTTTAGAATTTGTTATAATATTTTTTACATTTGCACCGTGTTAAAGGAAAAGACGTTTAGCTATTGTTAAATATCTCTTTATTGCGTTGAAATAGCTGTTGTTATTTCAGGATTGCTAAGCCCGGATGGCGGAATTGGTAGACGCGCTGGTCTCAAACACCTGTGGGAAACCGTGCCGGTTCGACTCCGGCTCCGGGTACTAAGTCGTACCAAAAACCTCTAAAGAAATTTAGAGGTTTTTTTCTTCAA
>CAZHVE010000071.1:4470-10474 GCA_964535705.1 uncultured Flavobacterium sp. | reverse complement strand
TACGAGTGGCGTCGGTTACCTTGAAATTTTCGTCTAAAGGGACATTAAAATCAACACGAATGATGGCTTTTTTATTTTTGAAATTGAAATCGTTTACAGTTTTCATTAGTTTCTGTTTTTAGTTTTTTTGAAAGAATGACAAATATAGTATTTTTAGATTCGCTATAAATTCAAAATACTCAAAAAAGCAAGGTTTATCTCAACGAAAACGTTGTAAATTAATAAATTCGAACTGAATTTTTGTTTTTTGTGGATGCCAATTCCATTGTAAAAAGCGGCCATCTAGCAAAATCCTATCGCCGAACGCAAATTGATTATAGTCGTGTCTTTAAGAAAGTTTACTCCTGAAATTTCGAGACTCATCCATTTTCTGCTATATTTGCCTGATGCAGTTTTCAGAAATTTTAGGACAGGAGCATATCAAAAATCACTTGACGCGAAGTGCCGATTTGGGCAGAATTCCCCATGCGCAATTGTTTGTAGGTCCTGAAGGAAGTGGCACCTTGCCCATGGCGATTGCCTATGCCCAATATATTTTGTGTGGGAACCAAAACGGAGAAAATTTGGGTTCTAATGAATCTTGCAATCTTAAATTCCAAAAAATTTCGCATCCCGATTTGCATTTTGTTTATCCTACGGTAAACACCGAGGATGTGAAAACAAAACCGAAAAGCATTGATTTCATTGCCGATTGGAGACAATTTATTACTCAAAATCCTTACGGCAGTTTATTCGATTGGTATTCCGTTTTGGATGTTAAAAATAAACAAGGATTTATCCGCGTGGAGGATGCAGGAGAGGTTTTAAAAACATTGGCTTTAAAATCCTACGAGGGCGGCTATAAAATTATGATGGTTTGGATGGCCGATAAAATGAATGTTGACGCCTCCAACAAATTACTCAAATTACTCGAAGAGCCACCTGAAAAAACGGTTTTCATTCTCATTTCGGAAAACGAGGAAGACATCATTCAAACGATTCGTTCTCGTTGCCAGGTTTTGCATTTTAATGGATTAAGTGAGCATATCATTACCGAGGCGCTTATTTCCCGTAAAAATATTGAACCAAAATTAGCTTCAAAAATTGCCCATCAAGCACAAGGAAATTACAATAAAGCCTTGCATTTGCTCAAGGATGACAGCGATGAATTCCCATTCGAACAATGGTTTGTGGTTTGGGTTCGGGCGGCATTCAAAGCCAAAGGAAATCCTGCCGTAATTGCCGATTTGATTCATTGGAGCGAACAAATTGCCGTTTTGGGAAGAGAAACCCAAAAGAAATTCTTGCAGTTTTGTATCGATATTTTCCGTCAGGCGTTATTGCACAATTACGAAACACCGAGTTTGGTTTATCTAGAACCAACGGTGGAAAATTTTACGATTGCCAAATTTGCGCCTTTTGTAAACGGTAATAACATTCACGAAATATTTCAGGAATTATCCGATGCGATGTACCACATTGAGCGCAACGGAAACGCCAAAATAATCCTAACCGATTTGTCTATCAAACTGACTCGTTTAATCCACAAAAAATAAGCTTATGAACAATGCTGCCTCCATTTTGCTATTGGTTTTTTTGGCCATCACATTCATACAATCGGGTTATGATAAGTTGTTTTATTGGAAAGACAATTTGGATTGGTTAAAAAAGCATTTTTTCAAAACTAGACTAAAAAATTTAGTACCTTTAGCTTTGTTTCATATTCTGGTTTTAGAATTAATTTCGGGTATTTTATGCGTTGTGGGATGCATCGAATTGTTAGTGAGCAACGGAAGAACCTTTGGCTTGTATGGCGCTGTTTTTTCGAGTATCACTTTATTAATGCTGTTGTTTGGACAACGATTGGCCAAAGATTATGATGGAGCCAGAACGATAGTCATTTATTTTATTCCGGCTATAATGGCGGTCTATTGGTTGAATTAGAAAAAATCAAACCCTTCGTGCCTTCGTGCAAAAAAAACTAAATTATGACTCCAAAACATCCTTCTGAATCCTTGACGGTATTGACTGATTTGGTTTTACCGAGCGAAACGAATGCTTTGAATAACCTTTTTGGGGGCGAATTGTTAGCCCGAATGGATCGTGCTGCCAGCATCTCGGCAGGAAGGCATTCGCGCAGAATTGCCGTAACGGCATCTGTAAATCACGTGGCCTTCAACAAAGCCATTCCCTTGGGGAGCGTAGTCATTATTGAGGCCAAAGTGTCGAGAGCTTTTAAAACCTCTATGGAAGTTTACCTTGACGTTTGGGTCGAAGATCGAGAATCTGGAAAGCGAACCAAGGCCAACGAAGCCATTTATACTTTTGTGGCCGTGGACGAAACGGGAAAACCGGTTGAGGTACCCCAAATAATTCCCGAAACCAAACTCGAAACACACCGTTTTGATGCGGCTTTGAGAAGAAAACAATTGAGTTTGCTCTTGGCGGGAAAAATAAAACCTGAAGAAGCCACAGAATTGAAGGCGTTGTTTGTTTAGAATAAAGTTTTGTTTTCCGCAAAACAATTCTCCTTGCTTCTTCCAAAAAAAGAAGTATTTTTACAAAAGATAAGTACCCAAAATAAATAAAAGAAAAGATGAGTTCAGAAAAAGAAGCCAAATTAAAAGCACTACAACTAACCCTTGACAAACTAGATAAAACCTACGGAAAAGGAACCGTGATGAAAATGGGCGACAAAGCCGTAGAAGAAGTGGAAACGATTTCGTCTGGATCTTTGGGAATCGATTTAGCCTTGGGAGTTGGCGGTTATCCAAGAGGAAGAGTGATTGAAATATACGGTCCGGAATCTTCAGGAAAAACAACCTTGACTTTGCACGCCATTGCCGAAGCTCAAAAAGCTGGAGGAATCGCTGCTTTTATAGATGCAGAACACGCTTTTGACAGAAATTATGCTGAAAAATTGGGCGTGGATATCGAAAACTTAATCATATCACAACCAGACAACGGGGAACAAGCTTTGGAAATTGCCGAGAATTTAATTCGTTCCGGCGCCATTGACATTGTCGTGATTGACTCAGTTGCCGCTTTGACACCAAAAAGCGAAATCGAAGGCGAAATGGGAGATTCTAAAATGGGCTTACATGCTCGTTTGATGTCGCAAGCCTTGAGAAAATTGACTGGAACCATCAGCAAAACGCATTGTACGGTTTTCTTCATCAATCAGTTGAGAGAGAAAATTGGCGTGATGTTTGGAAATCCTGAAACCACAACAGGTGGAAATGCCTTGAAGTTTTATGCTTCGGTACGTTTGGATATTCGTCGTTCGACGCAAATCAAAGATGGTGATAATGTACTTGGAAACAGAACCAAAGTGAAGGTGGTGAAAAATAAAGTGGCACCGCCATTTAAAGTAGCCGAATTTGACATTATGTACGGTGAAGGAATTTCAAAAACGGGTGAAATATTGGATTTGGCCGTTGAATTTGAAATCATCAAAAAAGCGGGTTCTTGGTTTAGTTATGGCGACACCAAATTAGGGCAAGGCCGAGATGCTGTGAAAACTTTAATAAAAGACAATCCAGAGCTAGCTGACGAATTAGAAGAAAAGATCAAAGCTTTGATCAAAGAAAATAACGGGTAAAATCAAAAAAGAGTTCGCTACGGCGAACTCTTTTTTTTGTCCTTTCTAAAAAAATAAAACCGCAAATTAAAAAACTTCATTGTTGTTTTAATTTGCGAATTTGCGGTCATTGTTAAGAACATTTTGCAACTACTTTTTCTTCTCAAAATCTTGTAATTGTTTGTGAATAACTTTCCACGTTTGGTCTTTTAGACTGTTCTTGTCCGTCATTGTTTTCCCTTTTGTTTCAATAAAAGGCAGTATTTTTACTCGAAGAAGTCCCGGTTTTCCGCTAAAAATGGTGTAGGAATACCGTTTTTTATTGTCCCCAAAAGCGATCGGTACAATGGGTAATTGGTGGTCGATCGCCAAGCGAAAAGCACCATCTTTAAAGGAATCCAAAAGTATGGATTCGTCCCCTGGAACCCCACCTTCGGGGAAAATACAAATGCTGAGCCCTTGGTTGATTCTTTTTTGGGCTCTTTCGAAAACGCCGTGTTTGCTTCTGGAACTTGTACGGTCAACCAAAATACACGTTCTTTTGTAGAAAAACCCAAACAGAGGAATTTTTACCAATTCTTTCTTCCCCACAAAAACGAAAGGTTTATTGATGGAGACCAGCATCAGCATAATGTCGACCATCGAAGTATGATTGGCCACAAACATATAACTTTTATGGGGTTCTAGTTCTTGATCTTTATCGATTTTATAATAAAATCCCATTCCAAAAAGAATGAATTTCGACCAAATCCTAGCCATTTTAAAAAAGTATGGATAGCCGCTTTCGGTCAAAATGGAAGCCACCAAAAAAGGGAACATAATTAGAATGGGAATGCCCATTAAAACATAAAACCAAACCCGCCAAACCAACCAAAAAATAATTTTTATTACTCTCATAAATCCAAAAGTAAGGAAAAGTGTGTAAGTTTGGATATGCCTAACCGCAAAGTGCACAAAGTTTTCCGCAAAGTAAAAAATAAAAGATGACTGAAAATGAAATTTCAAAAATTATTATAGGTTTAGCAATAGAGGTTCACAAAGGTCTTGGCCCTGGTTTATTGGAAAATGCGTATAAAGAATGTTTGTTTTATAAAATAAAGCAATCTGGACTTTTTGTTGAAAAAGAAAAAGTTTTGCCATTAATCTTTGAAGAAGTAAAATTAGATTGCGGTTATCGAGTTGATTTATTGGTAGAAAATAAGTTTGTAATTGAACTTAAAAGTGTAGAGTCATTGTGCGAAATTCACTTAGCTCAAACCCTAACGTATTTAAAAATTGGAAACTACAAACTCGGATTATTAATAAACTTCAACGAAGTTCTACTAAAAAACGGCATTAGAAGAGTGGTCAATAATTTATAACATTTGAGAGCTTTTTTAAAAAACTCTCAAATCTTTGACAACTTTGCGAAAATCTTTGCGAACTTTGCGGTTAAGAAATAAATGTAATGGCAAAAATACTCACTGGAGTTCAAAGTACGGGAACTCCTCATTTGGGAAATTTACTTGGCGCAATCATTCCCGCAATTGAATTATCGAATAATCCCGAAAACGAATCGTACCTTTTCATTGCCGATTTGCATTCTATAACCCAAATAAAAGACGGCAAAACTTTAAGAGCAAACACTTACAGTACTGCGGCAGCTTGGCTTGCCTGTGGTTTGAATGTAGAAAAAGTAGTTTTTTACCGCCAATCCGATGTGCCTCAAACGGCAGAGTTGGCTTGGTATTTGAGTTGTTTTTTTCCTTTCCAAAGATTGACATTAGCCCATTCTTTCAAAGACAAAGCCGATAGACTAGAAGATGTAAATGCTGGATTGTTCTCCTATCCAATGTTGATGGCTGCCGATATTTTGTTGTACGATGCCCAGTTTGTCCCTGTTGGAAAAGACCAGTTGCAACACGTTGAAATTACACGCGATGTGGCTTCCCGCTTCAATCACCAAATGGGGGAAACATTTGTAATTCCAGAAGCCAAAATTCAAAAAGATACGATGTATGTTCCGGGAACCAATGGTGGAAAAATGAGCAAATCGGCTAATAATTCCATCAACATTTTTTTGGATGACATGGCTTTGCGCAAACAAATCATGAGCATCGAAACCGACAGCACGCCTCTCGAAGACCCAAAAAAACCAGAGACTTGCAATGCTTTTGCTCTTTATAAATTGTTGGCAAATCAAAGCCAAATCCAAACCATGACCGCCAATTACATAGGTGGAAATTATGGTTATGGTCACGCCAAACAAGCCTTGTTTGAGTTGATTGTCGATAGATTCAAAACAGAAAGAGAGCAATACAATTACTACATTAACAACCTCGCCGAAGTGGATGCTTTATTGAAAACGGGTGCCGAAAAAGCCGCGCTTGTTGCCAATGGCGTTTTGGGAAGAGTGAGAGAAAAATTAGGGTTTGGAGCTATCTAATGCCGATTGTTTATTAAAAA
>CAZHVE010000071.1:0-4370 GCA_964535705.1 uncultured Flavobacterium sp. | reverse complement strand
GCTGTACTTGTCGGTTGTTCTTCCCGGAACGGCAAAAACATCACGGTTGTAATCATTGGCAATATTCGCCGTGATTAAAGAACCGCCTCTTTCGGCCGATTCGATGACAATCGTGGCTTCGGAAATTCCTGCGACAATGCGGTTTCTTTTTACAAAATTTTCCTTGTCTGGATTCGACGAGCTCCAAAACTCCGTCATAAAACCGCCGTTTTGTTCTACTTTGGACATGTATTTTTGGTGCGTTTTGGGGTAAATTTGGTTCAGGCCATGCGCCAAAACCCCTATGGTTTGCAGTTCGTGTTCCATCGCCAACTGATGCGCAAAAATATCTACTCCATAAGCAAAACCACTCACGATTACTGGATCAAGCGGCACCAAATCTTCCATCAATTTTCGACAAAATTCCATTCCGTAAGATGTGATTTGTCGTGTTCCTACAATGCTTATTATTTTTTTGTTTTTCAAATCAATATGCCCCGAAGTAAACAACAAAAGTGGCCCGTCGATGCAATGCTTCAATCGATCCGGGTAATTTTCGTCTTGAAAATAAGTAAAATTGATTTCTGTTGACTTAATGAATTGGAGTTCTTGTTCCGCTTTATTGAAAACGGTTTTGTCTTTTAATTTTTGCAATAAAACAGAGCCAATTCCATCAATTGCAGCGATTTGGGAAGTTTTAGTCTTGAAAACCAATTCTGCGCTTCCGCAATGATGTATCAATTTTTTGGCCATGATATCGCCCACACCTTCTATTTGTTGCAATGCCAATACATGAAATAATTCTTGCTCCGTCATACTAATCGTTTGAGACTGAAATGTATAAAAATTTATGCGGATTGTTAATAAAAATTGTGAATAAAATTTTGATAACTATTTTCAATGTATAACTTTGTAACTATGAACATCGCACCATATATCGCACAACTTTTATACCGTTACCAATGTGTAACCGTCCCAGGTTTCGGAGCTTTTTTGACCGAAATTCAATCGGCTCAATTAATTGAAAGTTCCAATTCGTTTTTCCCGCCAAAGAAAATGATTTCTTTCAATGCCTATCTAAAAAACAATGATGGATTATTGGCCAATCATATTGCGCAAGCCGAAAAAACATCTTATGAATATGCCATAAGCGCGATTCAATACGAGGTTTTCAATTGGAGAAAAGCGCTGCAGGAGAATGGATTGTTCGCCATAAAAAACGTAGGTGACTTTTCGCTTAATGCTGATAAAAATTTGATTTTCACTCCTTACGACCAAACCAATTATTTGTCCAATTCTTTTGGTTTAGCCCCTTTTGTCTCGCCAAAGGTAAAAAGAGAATTATTCGAACAAAAAATCGAAGCTCTTGAGGATGAAAATGTAATTCCTCTTATACCAGAACAAAGAAAAACAAGAGCCTATTTAAAATATGCTGCTATTTTTGTCTTGGGATTGGGTTTAACCGGAGCTGCTGTTTATCCGATATACCAACAACAAATTGCCAACGAAACTATTCTTGTTGAGCAATCTGTTCAAATGAAAGTTCAAAACAAAATTCAGGAAGCCACTTTCTTTATCGAAAACCCCATTCCGGCGGTAACGCTTACTGTAAAGGAAGTAAAAATGTCGTATCACGTGGTAGCGGGCGCTTTTAGAGAAGAGAAAAATGCGAACAAAATATTTCATCAATTATCGGATCAAGGGTATAAAGCAAGACGCATCCCGCAAAATAAATATGGATTATTCCCCGTTCTTTACGGAAGTTATGCCACTTTTCCTGAAGCCGAAAGCGCTAAACAGGAAATTCAAAAAACCGGCAATCCTGATGCTTGGATTCTGGTTGAATCACTATAAAAAACAAGGCCCATTCCTTTTGGAATGGGTTTTTTGTTTACTTCTATTTCTATGCGAACTTTGTAGAAACTTTGTAGAACCATTTCCCACACAATTATGGAGAAAGTCTACAGCAAGACCCTTTTAGGAATTGCCAAAATTTGCGGTGATGAAAAGGGCATTTCGGTAATTTCAGTTTCCGACTAAGGAGTCATTCCTTCAATAATTTTGACGGTTCGATGACAGCCTATTCCGGTGGATTGTGGCGCAAAAAAGGGTTGTTGGAACACGAAAATCCTACGAGCCAACAAAGTTTATTTTAGGTTTGACAGCATAGATTTTCAGCAATTTAGACTATCTTAGTTTTTCAGAAATTTTAGTTTTGAAAATCAAACCTAAGAAGTCTGCATTAAAGTCTCAATTATGATAGAAAAAATACACCTCAACAACATCCTGTTTCTCGATATCGAAACCGTTCCGGAAGTTGCCGATTATAAGGAATTGGACCCCGAAATGAAAGACCTTTGGGAACACAAAACCCAATACCAGCGCAAGGACGAATATACACCCGAGGATTTTTATGACCGAGCCGGAATTTGGGCGGAGTTTGGAAAAATCGTCTGCATTTCGGTGGGTTATTTTACCATTAAAGGCGACATTCGAAATTTCAGGGTGACTTCTTTTTTTGGTGAAGAAAAGAAAATCTTGCACGACTTCAGCAACCTTTTGAACAATCACTTCAACCAACCCCAACACGTTTTGTGCGGGCATAACGCCAAGGAATTCGACATTCCTTTTATTGCCAGAAGAATGATTATCAACCAGATGACTATTCCCAATAAGTTGAATTTATTTGGGAAAAAACCATGGGAAATCCCTCATTTAGATACTTTGGAATTGTGGAAATTTGGCGATTACAAACATTTCACTTCCCTAAAATTAATGTGCAAAGTCCTAGGGATTCCTTCGCCAAAAGGAGATATTGATGGCAGCCAAGTGGGTCACGTTTTCTATGTAGAAAAAGATATTGACCGCATTGTGACTTATTGCGAAAAAGATACGATTGCCGTAGCGCAGATTTTCTTGCGGTTGCGACGGGAAGATTTGCTGATTGCTGAAGAAATTATGTATGTTTAAATTACTTTGTAATCTTTTGGGGTTAAATAATTACATTTACAAAAATTATAAATTATGGTATTGAGTAGATTTTGGCTGGCAATTTTCATTTCGTCAATTGCTTTTATTGTTGTGAGTTTATTTGTTGGGAACAGTTACACGATTGATTTTGTTTTGAATGGCAAAAAAGACGACCCCATTTTAATCTCCGAAAAATACATCGATCAGTTGCCTGCTTTTATAAAAGACAGCATCGCTATGGCGCCAGATAAAACCATGCTAATCAACAGAGATACCCTGAATGCCGATACCACTTATGTGTATTCGTCTAAAACGGTCAAGATTTACAGCGGCATACAAAAATCGGACGGTTTATTGCCCACTTGTAAAAACACGGTTTTGGATTTAATTATTCCGTTGATAGCCTATTTGGCTTTCTTTTGTGGATTGATGGAGTTGCTTATCGTTTCTGGTGCAGCCGAAAAACTCGCCAAAAGATTAAGTCCCGTTTTTGTAAAAGTGTTTCCTAGCGTTCCAAAAAATCACGAATCGATTTCTTATATGACCTTGAATTTTGCCGCGAATTTTCTCGGATTAGATTCGGCTGCAACCCCATTTGGATTGAAAGCGATGGAAAGTTTGCAAACCCTGGATCCTGAAAAAGACAAGGCGAGCGATGCCCAAATCATGTTTATGTGTTTGCACGCTGCCGGACTCACCTTAATTCCCACTTCCATTATTGGGTATCGTGCTGCCGAAAATGCCGCTAACCCAGCCGATGTGATGTTGCCTTGTATCATCACTTCGTTTATTGGTACGATTGCCGCTTTTTTGATTGTGGGCATCCGACAAAAAGTAAATTTCAAAAGTGCCACATTGGTGGTCGCTTTGATGACTATTATAGCCGCGATTGTGGGATTGTTGATGTACGTCAATCAGTTGGATTTGGTCGGTAAAAACTTCTTTACGGCCAACCTTTCGGGCTTGATGTTAGTGGCAATTATTGGGTTTACCTTGGTGTTTTCGTTGGTGAGTGAGAAAAAATTCTCTGGCCAAGAAACGACCGTTTTTGATACTTTTGTGATAGGTGCCAACAATGGTTTGAAAACAGGCATTACCATTTTTCCGTATGTTCTCGCCATGTTAGTGGCCATTTCCCTTTTTAGAAACAGTGGTTTGTTTGAAATTGTCAGCAACTGGCTTTCCTTTGTTTTCTCTCATATGGGCGTGAGCAAAGAAATAACAGATGCACTTCCCGTAGCCATGCTACGCCCATTTAGCTCCGGCGGTTCCAGAGGATTTATGATAGATTCCATGCGTACTTTTGGGGTCGATTCTTTCACCGGGAGGCTAAGTTCTATTTTTCAATGCAGTGCCGAAACCACCTTTTATGTGATTGCCGTTTATTTTGGATCGGTAAAAATCAAAAATACGCGCTACAC
>CAZHVE010000070.1:0-10691 GCA_964535705.1 uncultured Flavobacterium sp. | reverse complement strand
TCAACCTCTAATGGAACATCCATTATAAAAGCATTTTCCATTTCGTGTTTAATCAGGGGTTGAATTCTTTCCAATTCCGAGTTGTGAACGTCAAAAACCAACTCATCGTGTACTTGCAACAACATCTTTGATTTCCATCCCGAGCCGTCTGGATTCACAGGGGTTAGTTTTCTGTGAATGTTAATCATTGCAATTTTGATAATATCGGCTGCAGAGCCTTGAATTGGTGCGTTCACGGCATTTCGTTCCGCCCCACTTCTAACCATCATATTGGCAGAATTAATGTCTTTTAGATACCGACGTCTTCCTAATACGGTTTGCACATAACCATTTTCTCTCGCAAAATCAACCTGATTGGCCATATAGGATTTTAATTTTGGATAGGTTGCATAATAGGCATCAATTAACTCAGCAGCTTCTTTTCGTGACAAAGAAGTTTGGTTGCTCAATCCGAAAGCCGAAACACCATAAATAATTCCGAAATTTACTGTTTTGGCATTACTACGTTGTGCTGACGTTACTTCTTCTAAGGAAACATTAAAAACTTTTGCAGCAGTACTTCGGTGAATATCTTCGTTGTTTTGAAAGGCTTTTATCATATTTTCTTCACCCGATAAAGCAGCAATAATTCGGAGTTCAATTTGCGAATAATCCGCAGAAAGCAAGGTGTAATTTTCGTCGCGAGGGATAAATGCTTTTCTTATTAACCGTCCACGTTCCGTACGGATCGGGATGTTTTGTAAATTCGGATTATTCGAGCTCAATCGTCCAGTTGCAGCAACGGTTTGCATATAATCAGTATGAACTCTACCTGTTTTTTTATCGACCTGATTTGGTAAAGCATCAATATAAGTGCTTTGCAATTTCACCATTTGTCGCCATTCGAGAATATCTTTTACAATTGGATTGTCTTTTTCTAAATAACTTAATATTTCTTCGCCAGTGGCATATTGACCGGTTTTGGTTTTCTTTTGTTTGGCTCCGCCAATTTTCAATTTGTCAAATAAAATATCACCGAGTTGTTTTGGCGAAGCCAAATTGAATGTTGAACCAGCAGTTTCATATATTTTTTGTTCCAATGTATTACTTTCGACAGCCATCTTAACTGACATTAATTTTAAGAACGGAACATCAAGATTAATTCCTTCCAATTCCATTGCTGCTAAAACCGGAATTAACGGAATTTCTATTTCTTCAAATAATTTTTTGGTTCCTGTTTTGTCCAGTTCCAAGGTAAAAATCTCCTTCAGTTGCAAAGTAACATCGGAATCTTCAACGGCATATTCCTTGATTTCTTCCAATTCGATGTCGCGCATCGATTTTTGATTTTTGCCTTTTTTGCCAATCAAATCCTCGATAGATTTCGGGGAATATCGCAAGTAGGTTTCCGATAAAATATCCATATTATGTCGCATATCCGGGTTGATGAGATAGTGCGCAATCATGGTGTCGAATAATTTTCCCTCTACTCTAATATTGTAATTAGAAAGAATTTTTAAGTCGTATTTCAAATTCTGTCCAATTTTTTCGATGGTTGAATTTTCAAAAAATGGTATGAATTTGTTGATTAATACTTGAGCTTCTTCCTGATTTTCTGGAAACGGAACGTAGAATCCTTTTCCTTTTTCGAAAGAAAACGAAATGCCGACCAATTCTGCGTGCAAAGCATCCAAACCTGTGGTTTCGGTATCAAAACAGACCGAAGATTGATTTTGTAGATTTTCCAACAGCAATTTCACTCCTAAATTACCCTGGATAATTTGATAGGAATGCTCGGTATTTTCTAATGAATTGTAATATTGATGTCTGGTTTCATCCGAGGTTTCGTCGTGAATGGCACTGCCAAAAAGATCGAATTGTTCTTCGCTTTTGGGCTGCGGTTTTTTATATAATTTGGCTTCGTCTATAGAAGTATTTGACGTTTCCGTTCCTCCTTTTTTGAAGATGGCGTCAAATTGTTCCGCCATTCTTCGAAATTCCAATTCGTTAAAAAGGGCGTCGGTTTTGTCAACATCGGGTGTCGACATTTCATAATCGGTTTCATTAAAAACTACCGGACAATCCAGCAGAATGGTTGCTAAAGTTTTGGACAATAATCCTTTTTCCTTGTTGGCTTCGATGTTCTCCTTCATTTTGCCTTTCAGCTTGTCGGTATTGGCCAAAAGGTTTTCCATCGTGCCAAATTCCTTGAGTAATTTTTTGGCAGTAACCTCACCAACCCCAGGAAGTCCCGGGATATTATCGGCTGCATCACCCATCATTCCTAGAAAATCAATCACTTGGTTTGGACGCTCGATTTCGAATTTTTCCAACACTTCTGGAACGCCCCAAATTTCTATTCCGTTGCCCATTCGAGCAGGTTTGTACATAAAAATATTTTCGGAAACCAATTGTGCAAAATCCTTGTCTGGCGTAACCATAAAAACTTTGTAGTTTTGTTTTTCGGCTTGTTTGGCAATGGTTCCAATCAAATCATCGGCTTCATAGCCTTTGACTTCGATGATGGGAATGTGCATAGCTTTTAATAATTCCTGGATATAAGGAACGGCGATTTTTATCGCTTCGGGTGTGGCATCACGGTGTGCTTTGTATTCTGGAAATATTTCGTTTCTCAATTGACTTCCTCCATTGTCAAAAGCCACGGCCAAATGGTCTGGTTTCTCGCGTTTGATTACATCCATCAGGGAATTCATAAAACCCATAATCGCAGAAGTGTCCATCCCTTTGGAATTAATCCGAGGATTTTTTATAAAAGCATAGTAACCGCGAAATATTAAAGCGTAAGCATCCAGAAGAAAAAGACGTTTTTGTGACATAATTTAATAAATTTTGAAAGCGTAAAAGTAACGAAAGTTTGAAACTTTTTGAGATGTTTTTTTGTTGCAGCTTCAATTGACATTAACGTACTATTTTTTGAAATTGCATGGGGATATGACATTTGTTAACCTTATTTTGAAAGTATGGTTTTGAAAATTTTTGGTATGGTTTTAGTTAAGTTTGAATTAATTAAAATTCATTTCACCTAATTAATTTGTTATTTTGCACAAAATTTATATACCAATGATTTTACGCATAGTACTATTATTTCTTTTCTTTTTTGTTGTTGAAATTTATGCTTATCAAGTAGTAAGGACTTTGGTAAAATCAAAAGCTGTCCTGATTTCTTATCAAATAATAAGCGCGCTTCTCTTGGTATTTATTGTTTATTCCTTCACCCAATTTGACCGTTCAGTAGGACAAACGAGTCAAACGATGCGAACGATGGGGTTGCTGTTGTTAATATATCTTCCCAAAATTATTTTGACTTTAGTGCTTTTTGGCGAAGACATTTTCCGAATCGGTTTCGGTTCCGTAAATCATTTTGCGAAATTTAACGATAGTATTGATTTTCTTTCGTCCAGACGAAAGTTCGTCAGCCAAATAGGATTGGGATTAGCGGCCATTCCGTTTTTGTCCTTACTATACGGCGAGACAATAGGAAAATACAACTATAAAGTAATCAAACAACGCATATTTTTCCCTGATTTGCCGGATGCCTTTGATGGTTTTACCATTACACAAATATCCGATGTCCACAGCGGTAGTTTTGACAACCCAGAAAAGATCAATTATGCTATAGACTTGGTTAACGAGCAAAATTCGGATATGATTTTGTTTACCGGAGACATCGTAAACACACATGCTAAAGAAATGCATCCTTGGATTGATACTTTCAAAAAAATCAAAGAACATAAATATGGCAAATATTCCGTTTTAGGGAATCATGATTATGGCGAATATATTACTTGGCCTTCTGAAGCTGCGAAGGAAGAAAATTTCCAAAACATTAAAAATTTATACGGACAAATTGATTTCAAATTAATGTTGAATGAACATACTTTGATTGAAAAAGGAACGGATAAAATCGCGCTGGTCGGCGTTGAGAATTGGGGTCATAATTTTAAGAAAGTGGGGGATATTAATTTGGCTTCAGCCAATTTAGCCAAAGAAGACTTTAAAATATTGATGAGCCATGATCCAAGCCACTGGGATTACGAAGTGAAAAATCATGAGAAAAATTTTCATTTGACTCTTTCGGGTCATACCCATGGTATGCAATTTGGTATAGAAATTCCAGGAGTAATTAAATGGAGCCCAATACAATACATTTATAAGCAATGGGCAGGATTGTATGAAAATATGGGAAGGTATGTCTATGTAAATAGAGGTTTTGGGTTTCATGCTTATTCTGGCAGAGTCGGAATTATGCCCGAGATCACGGTGATAGAACTAAAAAAAGGCAAGAATGTGGCTTAATTCGTTTTAAATGCTACATTTGTAAAAAATTTAACTATTTACAATAGATTTAAAAAATTAAATTCGTTGGTTTTATGTCAAAATTTGGAGAACTTATAAGCACTCAAGTCCCTGTGTTAATTGATTTTTACACAGATTGGAATGAATCATCTATATTAATGCATCCTGTAATCAGGGATGTTGCCGCAGCTCTAGGCGATAAGGCAAAAGTGATAAAAATTGATGTTGATAAAAATCAGGAATTAGCAGATGCTTTGCGCATCAAAGGACTTCCTACGCTAATGATTTATAAAGAAGGTCAAATGATCTGGAGACAATCCGGCGAATTAGATGCCAATACTATAATTGGTTTGGTTCAAGAGCATCTTTAATCCAGTAATTGCGAGGAGCGAAGCAATCTTATCTTATTTAATTGAATCGCATACGAATCCCTTTGCTGTCCAATATTTTAGGGCTTTAGGCAAAGTATATTTCAAATTCGGGAAGGCCTTTATGCTGTCGTGAAATACAATTATACTTCCCGATTTTACATTTTTCAAGACGTTTTCCAAGCATTTTTCTGGAGAAATACGAGTGTCAAAGTCGGCACTCAAAACATCCCACATGATTATTTTGTATCCTAATTGGCGTAATCTTTTAGACTGAGCCATTTTTATTTTGCCGTAAGGTGGTCGAAACAGTTTAGATTGCAGATTTAAGATTGTAGATTTTAGATTGAGGATTGAAGATTCGCATAAATTCACATTTTCTAAATATTCTTTAGTAAAAGTTTTCCAACCATTGAGATGATTAAAGGTATGGTTTCCTATAGAATGCCCTTTGGCTATTATTTTTTCGAAAACAGCAGGATGTTTTTCGATGTTGTTGCCAATGCAAAAAAAAGTGGCCTTGGCGTTGTATTTTTCCAATTCTTCAAGAACCCATTCGGTGATTTCAGGCGTCGGACCATCATCAAAAGTCAGGTAGATTTTATTTTCTGCATTGGGAATAGCCCATATATAATGCGAGAATATTTTTTTGATGAGAACGTTTGTTTTTACCCAGTAGCAACTCATGGCTTAATTTGAAAATTTGAAAATTTGAAAATTCAGGAACAGCTAACCATTTAATTGACTTCTTCCTAAATTTTCAAATTTCCTAATTAAAACTACTCTCTTTCGCGTTCAAAATGCTCAAACATTTTTATATAGGTGTTGAACACGGCCCTGTTTTTATTATAAAACGGCATATCTCCATTTTCCTTCATCACTTGTAACAAGCTTCTATAACGTTCAATATCGGTAATGACATCAATCGCAATATCGCTTTGATCTGCAGGATTGAGACTGCCATAATAGTTAAGGTTTTCCTTGTATTTTGTCATTAATTTTTCCAGCAGTTGTCGGGCTTTTTCTTTTTTCCCAATTTCATAATATCCTTTGGCAAAAGGTTCTATCACCGAATAATAATTAAATTTATCCAAAGGCATCTTTGTCATGGCTAAGTCGATAATGTTTTTTGCCTTGTCATTTTTTCCTTCGGCAATAAGCTTGTCCATTAGTCTGGCAAGATTTGTTCGATAGGTGATGCTGTTTCTCCTGGTTTCTGGATCGTGGTATATCTTAATACTGTCGCTGTTTCCCCAATCCCATTTCATGACATTCGCATACATTTTATCGGCATCAATCTGACCCATATCCATAAGGCCTGCCTCTTTGTCAATGGGTGTCCTTATCGGAACTAATTTATAGACCATTCCGTCTAACTGAAGGTAGTCTTTCATCCATAAATAATCTTCATTGTCAAAGGCACCTCCACTAAAGTAAATCGGTCTTTTCCAATTGTTGTTTGCCAAGATGTCTAGCATCATCAGTCTGTTTTTGTATAGTGCACTTCCTTTGATGTCAATATCTATATAGGGTACGATGGAATCAAAATATTTCTCGGCGACCACTTTATTCTTGATAATGGTGTTTTTGTCAATAGGAATTCTAATTTTATTGGTAGGATAAAAATGAATGGTTTGGCCGTTTTGCATTTCAACGGTAGATTTCGGATTCTTAATAAAATTGATAAAATCCTTTATTTCCCATCGGCTTTCTATTTTCGGAATGTGTGCCACATAGTCTAATTTGTCACCCACATATTCGTCGTGTTTAAACGAAATAGGCAACGGATTCGATTCGTAGGTTTTGGTTTTCATTTGGTCAATATACCAATCGGTCATAAAAAGACTCGTGTTGACGATTTTAATATCGGTTCGCACTTTTTCAATCTCTTGTGCATACCACAAAGGGAATGTATCATTGTCGCCTATGGTGTATAGTATGGCATTAGGGTCGCAGGAAGTAAGGTAGGCTTTTGCCATAGCAACTGCGGTATATTTTCCGGAACGATCGTGGTCGTCCCAATTTTGTGCCGCCATTAGAACAGGCACTGCCAGTAAACTTGCCGCTATTACTATAGGTCTCGCTATTTTTGGTTTTAAATAGACACAAGCGCTTTCATACAAGGCGTAAACACCAAATCCAATCCAAATGGCAAATACATAGAAGGAGCCTACGAGCGCATAATCTCTTTCACGAGGTTCAAAAGGGCGTTCGTTGAGGTAAATCTTTAAGGCAATACCGGTAAATAAGAATAAGGCCATTAGCACATAAAAACTTTTTAAATCTTTGTTGGCGTGATACATTAATCCGATGAGTCCTAATAAAAATGGCAAAAAGAAATACACATTGCGCCCTTTATTGTTCAATACATCAGAAGGTAAATTATCTTGGGGACCCAAATGTAATTCGTCAATAAACGGGATGCCACTTAGCCAATTACCGTCTTGGTAGTCATACTTTCCTTGATTGTCACTCTGGCGGCCAACAAAATTCCACATTAAATATCGGAAATACATGTACCCAAACTGGTATTCAAACATAAACCTCAAATTGTCGGTGGTGGTTGGTTTTTCCACGATCAAATAATCGCCATAACTTTTTAAGAATTTAACGTAGCCTTCATTGTCAATTTGTTTTTGGGCATAGGCCTGTCTGAATTCGGTTATGGTTTTTTCGATTTCATTCTTCAGTTGGTCAACCGCTTTGTAATAATCCTCCTCGCTCAGTTGGTTTGGGTCAACACCATATTTTGATAAATCGTCCTCGAAAGGATAATCAGGATTCAATTTGAACTCAGGCGGATTTGTAAAGTTGATGTAGTTTTCGATGTTTTCGCCACTCCATAGTCTTGGCAAAATCGTTTTTTGATTGTCATCGCTATTTTGTTCGGCGTTTTTGAAATTGTTTACAATTTCATATTTTCCGGATGTATAATTCCTTTCATAGTTGGGCGCCTTGTCTAAATAAGGATTTTTTTCATCTAAACCCGCAAAGGCTTCGGTGTATTGGGGTCCGTAAAACAAAGGGTTCGAACCATATTGCTCTCTATTGTAATACGCCAAAACCTCCCGCGCATCCGATGGTTTATTTTCGTTTATTACCGTGTTAGCATTGGCGCGAATGGGCAGCATCAACCAAGTAGAAAAACCTATCAAGATAAATAATACGCACAATAGTAGTGTGTTGTAAAATGCAAGTCCCTTATTATGGGTATATTTTAGTCCAAAATAAAAGAAAGCTATAAAAAGCAAGGCGACAAAAATAGTTCCCGAATCAAATGGCAAGCCCAATTCGTTGACCATAAAAACTTCGGTTTTACCAAAGAAGGCCATTGTCAATGGTAATAACATTTTGAAAATAAACAACAAAATGCCTACAACAACAACATTGGCAAGGATAAAATTCTTGACGGTAACCTCTTTATAATGTTTGAAAAAATAAAGAAAACCGATGGCAGGAATTGTTAACAAGGCCATAAAGTGAACGCCAAACGAAAGGCCAATCACCAAGGAAATGAGCAACAACCATCGATTGCCTCTTGGAGTGTCCATGTCTTGCTCCCAGCGCAAACCGAGCCAAAAAAGCAAGGCAATAAACAACGAGGCCATAGCATAGACTTCGGCTTCAACGGCATTAAACCAGAAACTGTCCGAAAAAGTATAGGCCAATGCTCCCACAAAAGAGCTTCCTAAAACGACAACAGCGTTTTGCTTATTGAACTCCGTAAATCTTGAAATTAGTTTTTTTAATAGCAGTGACGAAGACCAGAACAAAAACAAGATGGTAAAGGCACTCGAGAAAACCGACATCATATTGACCATCAAGGCGACATGCTTGTCATCGGAGGCAAATAAGGCAAAAAAAGCGCCAATCATCTGAAATAAGGGTGCTCCTGGCGGATGTCCCACTTCTAGTTTTGCTGCAGTGGCAATATATTCGCCGCAATCCCAGAAACTCATGGTAGGCTCCACAGTAAGCGTGTAGGTGACTAACGCGATTGCGAATGCAAACCAGCCCGTAATCGTATTCCATTTATTGAAATTGAATGTTGTCATATAGGTATACCAATAATTTAGTTTTATTTTGCGATACAAAGAAAATGTTTTTTTATGGAATGCCACGGGCAATAACAAAATTTTACCAAAAATGGAATCCACCCAAAAACAACCCGTTTTTTCAAGCTTGTTTCAGTGAATGAAACCTCTAAAAAAGTTTTTTGATAAAAAGGGATTAAAAATTTGTAAAAATTAAAATTTCGTTTAAATTTGCACTCGCTTAACGGCACCGGTATTGGTCTATGGTGTAATGGTAACACAACTGTTTTTGGTGCAGTCTTTCTAGGTTCGAGTCCTAGTAGACCAACGCAAAACTCCTCAAGAAATTGAGGAGTTTTTTATGCATCAAATCGAAATAAGTAATAAGCGTAATAAAGTGTCGAATTTTAAAATAGGTAATTTATTATAATTGACTGATTTTAATAACTTCTTGCTGTTTTGAGACTTTTGACTTTAAGACATTAAAACTTTCGACTAACTTGGTTTAGATTTTAAAAGTAATTAATGGTCTTGTGGAATGGTTGGCAACATCTTCCCCTATGCTTCCGTTAAAAAAATGAGCCAATCCGGTTCTGCCGTGGGTACCTATGGCTATTAAATCGGCCTCTACGCTGTTAGCAAAATTGAATATTCCTTTTTCGATATTGGCATCATTGTAAACATGGGTGGAGTAGTTCTCCATATCAAAATCGGCTACAAAATCGTGCATTATTTTTTCCGCGACTTCAGTTGGTTTAAAACTACTAGGAGTGCATATCATGACCAAATACAGATTGGAGTTAAAAATCTTGGCGAATTCTAGCATTTTTTGGAACGGTTTTCGTATTTCTTTGGAAAAATCAGAGGCAAAAACTAAATTCTTCGCCCTAAAATCACCGGCGTTCCTTTTTACGACTAAAACAGGGATGTCAGACGACCGAACCACCTTTTCGGTATTGGAACCAATAAGTAATTCTTCGAATCCCGATGTGCCGTGAGACCCCATCACAATTAAATCGACATCATTTATTTTACTAACATCCAAAATACCTTCAGGTACTTTTTCAATTTTAATGACCTCAGAAACATAAATCCCTTTTAAATAGTCGGCGTCCATTAAATCTTCGAGATTGCCGATGGCTGCATTTTTAAAAAACATAATTTCGGGAATACTACTTCCTGTACTAATTGAATCACTGCCCTGATGGGGTAGTTCCAATAAGTGCAATAAAATAATTTCGCTTTTGTTTTTTCGGGCAATTTGCGCCGCTACTTTTAAAGCCTCTTCCGAATATTTGGAAAAATCGATGGGTACTAAAATCCGTTTCATAATTAAATAAGTGTTAAATTATTGGGTAAGCCGGACGTAAATAAGGGCAGAATAAATTTACAAAATATTTAAACAAAAAACAATCATTTTTGATTTATAAAAAAAACACTATATTTGCACTGTTATTTATTAAAAAACTAGATAATAAGGCACGCATTGCGTGCCTCTTTTTATAAAGAGTATGACATTTAAAGACAAAGTTAAAGGTTTGCTATCGGAATTATTACAGGAAAAACCGGCTGTCTTTCTGATTGATTTGACCATTACCGAAAGTTTTAAAATTATCGTGACCTTGGATGGAGATAACGGAGTGGCTTTGCAGGATTGTGTAGACATAAGCCGAGCTATCGAAAATAATTTAGATAGAGAAGAGCAGGATTTTTCCTTGGAAGTGGCTTCGGTAGGAGTGGGTTCCCCTCTTAAAATGGAGCGACAGTACAAAAAAAACGTTGGCAGGACATTAATAGTAAAATTAGCGACCGAAACTATTGAAGCAGAATTAGTTGAAGCTAATGATAATTTTATAATTTTGTCGTGGAAAGCAAGAGAGCCAAAAAAAGTGGGAAAAGGAAAAGAAACGGTTCAAAAAAGACAAGAAATACCGTATTCAGAAATAAAAGAAGCAATTGTTACAGTAACATTTTAATTAATTAGTTGGCATGG
>CAZHVE010000069.1:0-10726 GCA_964535705.1 uncultured Flavobacterium sp. | reverse complement strand
AGAAGCCTTTTTTTGGCTTCTTTTTTATTTACTTTTATCGGACAACAATGATTTTATTTTAATATCTACCAAATAAAAACATCGATTAAATGCAAAAATATAGGTTAAAATGCATATTTATTCTTATTTATAATTAAAATACTACGAAAAATAAATAATTTAAATTAAATTAGAGTAATAAAAATATTATGTAGATTGTAATGTTAAAATAAAGCCTACTTTAAAAACTATTAACATAATATCTCACTATGAAAAATCTAATCTTGATAAGGCATGGAAAATCAAGTTGGGAGGCACCTCTCAAAGATATCGACAGGCCTTTAAATCAAAAAGGGATTGATGAAGTTCACTTAGTGGCTTCTAATTGCCTTCGGTTTTTGCCACCCAGCTATGTAGTTTGGAGCAGTATAGCTCAAAGGGCTTCACAAACAGCTCTTATTTTTTCCCAAAATATTTTATATCCCATCGAAAGCATCGTTTTTAAAAAAGAACTGTATACTTTTGACGAAAATAAGTTGGAAAAAGTCATTAAATCTAGTAACAATATTTTCGAAACTATTATTCTTTTCGGCCATAATGAGGCAATTACCAATTTTGTTAATAAATTTGGCGATATTTTTATTGATCATGTTCCCACTGCTGGATTTGTTGCTTTGCAATTTGATACAGATGACTGGGAGAAAATTAATAAAGGCAAAACTAAAAAAATACTATTCCCGAAAAATTTAAAATAATCTATAGTGCTTAAATACAAATATATTGATAGAGAGAAAAGTTGGTTGACTTTTAACGCAAGAGTGCTTCAAGAGGCTGCAGACGAAACGGTTCCTCTGCTAGAAAGGTTGCGGTTTTTGGGTATTTTCTCCAATAATTTAGATGAGTTTTTCCGAGTTCGGTTTGCCGCCATCCGACGATTGAGTTTATCTGGAATGTCGGGGGTGAAAATACTCGGAGGTATTTCTGCTCAACAATTAGTGAAGGACATTACCGAAATTGTAATCCAGCAACAATCCGAAAGTTTGCGGATACTAAACAATATAGAAGCTAAACTGGTAACCGAAAACATATTTATTATCAATGAAAATGCGATTTCGAAGGAACAGCAAGTTTTTTTAAAAGACTTTTTTATCCAAAAACTAAGTCCGGAATTAGTTACAATTATATTGAATGATTTAGCAGAATTTCCCGTATTGAAAGATACTATGGGCTACTTGGCCGTAAAATTAGTAATGAAAAACACTCTAGAAATTCGATATGCAGTTATCGAAATTCCTAAGACAATTAACAGATTTGTGGTGCTTCCGTCAGATGACGAGAAGCAATATGTTATTTTGTTGGACGATGTGATTCGGCATAATTTGAACGCCATTTTCAATATTTTTGATTATGAAAATGTTTCGGCCCACATGATTAAAATTACTCGAGATGCACAATTAGACATTGACAGTGATTTGAGCAAGAGCATGATCGAAAAAATTTCTACAAGTGTAAAAGACCGCAGGATGGGGGAACCTGTCCGATTTATTTACGATCAGTTAATTGAGCAAGATACCCTTGATTTTTTTCTGGATAAAATGCATATTGTTTCTACAGACAGTATAATTCCTGGCGGAAGGTACCATAACAGACGTGATTATATGAATTTTCCAAATTTAGGAAGGTTTGACTTATTATATTTAATGAAGGATCCCTTGCCAATACCAGGCTTAAGTCTAGAAGGTAGTTTGTTAGAAAAAATAAGCAAAAAAGATTATTTACTTAATGCCCCTTATCAGTCCTTTTCCTATCTTACTAAGTTTCTACGTGAAGCAGCGTTGGATCCAAAAGTAACAACTATTAAAATCACCTTATATCGATTGGCCAAGAACTCTCAAATTATCAGCTCGCTTATCAACGCGGCTAAAAACGGGAAAAAAGTAACGGTTCAAATCGAATTGCAGGCGCGTTTTGATGAGGCTAGCAATATATCCTATGCAGAACAAATGCAATTGGAAGGGATTGAACTTATTTTTGGAATAAAAGGGTTAAAAGTGCACAGCAAAGTTTGTGTTATTGAGAGAATCGAAAAAGATAAAATGAAGCGATATGGCTTTATTTCAACGGGAAACTTTAATGAAGTGACGGCAAAAATCTATACAGATGTTACCCTTTTCACCAGTCACCAACAAATTTTGAAAGATGTCTCCAAGATTTTCGAGTTTTTTGAAATCAATTATAGGTTGTATCGGTACAAACATCTTATTGTTTCTCCACATTATACAAGAATTCGATTCAATAAATTAATTGATAGAGAAATAGCTCATGCATTAGAGGGTAAAAGCACTTACATGAAATTGAAGATGAATAGTTTATCTGATATTGAAATCATAGATAGATTGTACGAGGCCAGTAATGCGGGTGTAAAAATACAGCTAGAAGTCAGGGGTATATGCTCTTTAATTCCTGGAGTTCCGGGTATGAGCGACAACATTGAAGCCATAAGCATTGTTGATAATTTTCTGGAACATTCTAGGATTTATATATTTGGCAATGCCGGTGAACCGGAAGTCTATATTTCATCCGCCGATTTTATGACTAGAAATCTTGACGGAAGAGTAGAGGTTACTTGCCCTATTTATGATGCCGAGACTAAAAATGAGTTAATAGATAATTTTGATTTGGGATGGAAGGGCAACGTAAAAGCACGGTACCATTCTGAAAAATTAGATAATAAATACAGGATTCGTAAAGAAAACGAATCTGTTTTCAGGGCGCAACTAGAAACCTATAATTACTATCAAAATAAAATAGATGTAACTTATTAAATTATTTAGTTACCGATGAATACCTAGTATACCGATTACCCAATGAATAAATTACCAATCATTAAAGCTTCGAGTCCAACAATGTTCAAAATAAAAAAATATGCTGCAATTGATATAGGTTCAAATGCCATGAGACTTTTGATTGCAAATATTGTTGAGCAGGATGGAAAAGAAACACAATTCAATAAAAATTCCCTGGTTCGAGTACCTATCCGTTTGGGGCAAGATTCCTTTACGATTGGTGAAATTTCCAATGATAATATTGAAAGAATGGTAGATGCAATGACCGCATTTCGCCTTTTAATGAAAGTGCACAAAGTAGAAAAGTATATGGCTTTTGCCACCTCGGCGATGCGGGAAGCCAATAATGCCAATGAAGTAATAGATATTATCAAAAAAAAATCTGATATAAAAATAGAAATCATCGACGGCGAAAAAGAAGCTGCCATAATTGCTTCAACAGATTTACACTATTTATTAAAAACAGATAAAACATACCTTTATGTGGATGTTGGTGGCGGTAGCACTGAATTCTCTCTTTTTTCTAACGGAAAAATAGTTGTTTCCAAATCATTCAAGGCCGGGACAGTAAGATTGTTGAATGAATTGATGCGGGAATCAGTATGGAATGAAATGAAACAATGGATTACCCTAAACACAAAAGACTATGATGAAGTTTCGTTGATAGGTTCCGGTGGAAATATCAATAAAATTTTCAAAATGTCCGCAAAAATGCAAGATAAACCCTTGTCTTTTATTTATTTGAATTCACAATATGCACTTTTGAATTCCCTTACCTACGAAGAAAGAATAACAGAACTAGGTTTGAATCCCGATCGTGCCGATGTTATCGTACTTGCCACGCAAATTTATCTTAACGCCATGAAATGGAGTGGAGCACGGAATATCTATGTGCCAAAAATTGGACTTTCGGATGGTATTGTGAAGGCTATGTATTATGGTAAGATTTAAATATCCAAATCAAAAGTCTTTTTCAATAACTCTAAGTTCGGGTTTATTTCATTCAACCTATTGTATTTATCTTGAGGTGTAAAGGCAAATTTATTTTCCACGCTTTCATTTACCACCACTTCAATTACAATATCGTGATTGTGAAGTCTGCCTCTTAAATAACCCAAAAGTTCATTTTTTTCGGTTTCAAATTCAATTTTCGAACCTTCATTGGGTAATTCGTGGGTTATGGTTGTGCCCTCTAATTTTGGATCGCCAATCAACAAAAGGGATTCCATTATTTTGTGTCCCTTGTCTCCCAATCGTTGCGCATATTTGCTCCATTGCAGCAACATATCGGTTTCGTTGAATGCTTCCGTTGGCAGATGAACTTCTTCTTTTACAAATCCCTTTGTACTTTCTTGTAATTCTCTTTTGGCACGAATGCTGGAAATGGATAGGGCTGAAAATTTTTGCTCTGTCAACGTGAGGGACGTAGTATTCTTATTAGTGGGAACCGACTGAACTTTAGGTTCAATTGTAATGATTACAGATTCAACTTTTGGTTCTTCAACAGTTTCAATTTTGCTTTGTTCCTTGTCATCGACATTGATTTTTTCAACGATCGAATAATTATTTTTCCTAAAATAAGTAGGTGGGATTATAAATTGGTCAACTTTTTTTTTTCTCCATCTAAGGTGATGGAGGCAAGTTGCATCAAGCAAAGTTCAACAAGCAGTCGCTGGTTTTGACTCACTTTGTATTTTAAATCACAATCATTGGCAATTTCAATTCCTTTCAACAAGAAATCTTGAGTTGCTTTTTGGGATTGAATGCCATATAATTTTTGGGCTTGTTCGCCCACTTCTAACAAGGATAAGGTTGAAGGTGTTTTAGACACCAATAAATCCCTGAAATGAGTGGCTAATCCAGATACAAAATGATGGGCATCAAATCCTTTGGCAAGAATATCGTTGAAAACAATCAGTAAATCCGGAATTTTGTTTTCCAAAATCAAGTCGGTTACCGTAATGTAGGTTTCATAATCCAGCACATTCAGGTTTTCAGTGACGGCTTGTCGGGTCAAATTAGTACCGCAATACGAAACCACTCGGTCAAAAATGGACAATGCATCACGCATGGCACCATCCGCTTTCTGGGCAATAATGTGTAAAGCATCATCTTCGCAAATCACCCCTTGACTGGTAGCAACTTCGGCAAGATGTTCTTTAGCATCTTTTACGGTAATTCTTTTGAAATCAAATATCTGGCAACGAGAGAGTATCGTCGGAATAATTTTGTGTTTTTCGGTCGTAGCCAAGATAAAAATGGCGTGTTTTGGTGGTTCTTCTAGCGTTTTCAGGAAAGCATTAAAGGCTGCCGGAGACAACATGTGTACCTCATCAATAATATAAACCTTATATTTTCCGGTTTGTGGCGGAATCCGAACTTGGTCAATCAAATTCCGAATGTCATCTACAGAATTGTTGGAAGCGGCATCCAATTCGAAAACATTGAAAGCAAAATCTTCATTGGGATCGTCGTAACCGGGTTGATTGATTTTTCGGGCCAGAATTCTGGCGCAAGTCGTTTTTCCAACACCACGAGGACCAGTAAACAATAGGGCAGAAGCGAGGTGGTTGCTTTCTATGGCGTGCAATAAAGTGTTGGTAATCGCCTTTTGTCCCACAACATCATTAAATGTTTGTGGACGATATTTAAGTGCCGATACAACAAATTGTTCCATACTTTTTTTATTCGAAAGCAAATATAGGATTTTTGTTGATTTGTTTTTGGGATATTTATTTATTTGAAGAAAAAAAATAAGGATCATTTTACTGTATTCTGATATTATGTAATACCTGTTCAACTTCATCATTGGAATTAGCAGAATATCCCGAAACAAAAACCCCTTTTTCACCTGAATTTGATTCTATTCCGTAAACGGTGGCCTCCTCACCCGGATCAGTATCGCCTTCGTAACGGTACACGTGTTTTACCTCAAATTCATGTGGATCCCTTAAAATATTTTCTTTATTAATATTAAAATCAAGAGTAAATCCTTTTTCTTTTAAATCATTTAGGGCTTCTAAAACAGTGGTATAGTGATAGGTTGGTTCCATGATGAATTGATTATAAATGATATTCATAAAGGTAACTATTTTATTTTAAGTAGTTGTGAAAGTGTTGTTAAAGTGAAGTGTCTGAATATTGTAAACGGATTATTTAAGCTACCTATTTGAATTACTATTAAAATTAAGATAACATTAGATTAACCTATCTTTTACGTAAAAACAATAAATTTGGACACTTCAATAATTAATATTTATGCACTTCAAAAATAAGATTTCAATCATAATGTCGGTTTATAATACTCCTTTTTTATTGGTAAAAAGGGCAATAAATTCTGTATTAAAACAAGATTTTAGCGATTTTGAACTTATTGTTATTGATGACGGAAGCAATAACGGCGAACAAAAAAAACTTTTGAATTATGCCATAAAACACCAAGATAAAATTACTTTTTTGAGACATAAAAATTGCGGTCAATCTGAATCTATAAACAAAGGGGTTTTAATTAGTTCGGGTGAATTTATAACTATTATCGATGCAGATGATGAATACAAACCTGGTCATTTGAGTGGTTGCTTAGCCGAAATGAATTCATTTGATTTAATTGCTTCAAGCACTGAAACAATTGTAAATGAGGTTTCTGATTATTATGTTCCAGATCGTTTTGATAACAATAAAGTTGTTCATGTTGACGATTGCATCATGTTTGCTACATTATTTGGTAAAAAAGAAGTCTTTACTAGTCTTAAATTTTATGATATGTATGGTGCAGATGCAAATTTTTATGAAAGAGCTCAAAAGCAATTTATTGTTCAAAAACTTGATTTGCGTACTTATGTTTATTACAGAAATAATCCAGATAGTTTGACAGCAAAAGTTAAACTTAAAAGTGTGCTTAATGATTGATTTTAAACTATCAAAAAATATCATTATAGCATCTCACATTAGCGGATTTTATGATGTTAATAGAAATGAAATTTTGGCAAACGATGATTTTTCTATTGTTTCAAAATGGGCTAAATCTATTTCGGAGCTAAACTTGCAAGGAATAATTTTCCATAATAACTTTTCTGATGAAACTTGTGATACTCATCAAAATGATTCTATCCGTTTTGTGAAAATAAAGTATAATTCACAGTACAACCCAAATGTGTATCGCTATTTTGTATACAACGAATTCTTAAAATTGCATTCTTATCAATTTGAAAATGTCTTTTTTACAGATGTTTCAGATGTTGAGGTTTTAAAAAATCCCTTTGTACAAAAGTTGTTTTTGGATAATTCAACGGCTATTTTTTGTGGCGATGAACCTGAAATTTTGGATAATATTTGGATGCAAAATCACGGAGAACATTTACGAAATAAAATACCTGATTATGCTATTTATGAAGAAAAATTCAAAAATAATACCCTTCTTAATTGTGGCATTGTAGGCGGAAATAGTGCTGTTATGAAATCTTTTATCGACGATTTGTGGTCAATTCATAGCTCATTTAACTTTGATAATTGTACAAAATTTACAGGTGATATGGGGGCTTTCAACTATTTGGTTCGAACCCAATACAATGATAATCTCATTCACGGAAATCCGGTAAATACAGAGTTCAAAAAATACACTTTAGATTCTACATGTTGGTTTCAGCACAAGTAGCACTATATTTTTATAGCAAATTAATGTTTTATTATTAGTAAATTTGCACTGCAGACCGCCTTATCGCCCTGATTTAATTGGGGAGGAAAGTCCGGACACCACAGAGAAGCATAGCGGGTAACGCCCGTCGGTTCCGATTTATCGGGATTAGGACAAGTGCAACAGAAAGCAGGTACAGGTAATGCTGTAGTGAAACCAGGTAAACTCTATGCGGTGAAATTTCAAGTATATCGGCATGTAAGGGTCCTCGCCCGTTGTCGAAGGGTAGAAAGATGGAGCGCATGAGCAATTATGTGCCTAGATAAATGATAAGGATTTCGAGCAATCGAGATACAGAACCCGGCTTATAGGTCTGCTTTTTTTTAATCATTGTAGGATTTTATCCACTTCCTATTTTTTATTTTACGGATTTCCATACTCAGTTTAAATTAATCTTTATATTTGCTCATAAGTTGTCCCAAATTATGTTAAAAGGTTACGAAAAAATATTAGATTCCTCAAATTTACCAAGTTTTATAGTTGATAATCGTTTGGAAATTTTATACGCTAACGGTCCATCTTCAGACTTTTTAGGGGTTTCATTATTGGAATTAAAAAACCAATCAATAGAGCAATATTTTCCTCAAATTCACACTTGTATTAGTCAAAAAGGAGATGCTATTAATACTATTTGTTTAGCTAAAAACAATGACAATTACAATGTTACTGCCAAATATGTCAGTATAGATAATGGTTGTTCTCTTGGAATTCTATACCTACTTGAAGCACCTAAAATTAAATATCAATTACTCAAGGAAGAAAAATTTAATAAAATTATATTAGACAATATTCCTGCAGATATTGCTGTTTTTGATAAAGAACATAAATATGTTTATGTTAATTCTAATGGTTTAAAAGAGGATGAAATAAAAAAATGGATTATTGGTAAAGATGATTTTGATTATTGTGAATATCGAGGATTAGATAAGTCCATAGCTGAATCTAGACGTATTCATTTTAAAAACGCATTAAAGAGTAAAAAACAGATTGAATGGATTGATGAATATCAAAGAGACAAAAATATTTATGTATTGCGCCGTTTTTATCCAGTATATAATAATAATGAATTTGTTTACATGATAGGGTATGGAGTTGATATTACGGAACTAAAATCCGCTCAAGCAACCGTAAATAAAAATGAAATACGAAATCAATTAATTCTGAATTCCTCTTTAGATGGAGTTGTCATAATTGACCCAGATGGTATAATTACTTTTTGGAACCCCCAAGCTGAAATCATATTTGGATGGAAATCAGAAGAGGTTATGGGGAAATTATTGTCTGATATTATTATTCCGGAACGTTATAGAAAACCACATCAAAATGCCATTAAAAAACATAATGATGGTTTTAGAGGAGTAGCAGCAAATAAAATCATTGAGTTTCCGGCATTATTTAGAAACAACAAAGAATTTCCAATTGAATTTTCGATTTTGCCCATTTATGACAAAGGAATTGTAAACAGTTATTGTTCGTTTATTAGAGATATTACTTCAAGAAAACAGAAGGAAGAGCAACTTTCGATGCAAAATAAAATACTCCAAAACCAAAATTCAGAATTAGAACAATTTACCTATATAACCTCACATGATCTTCAAGAACCACTCTTGACTCTAATGAGTTTTAGCGAATTGCTACTGGAGGAGTATTCTGATAATTTGAATGACGAAGCTAAACTATATATTGAGTTTATCAATAAGTCAGCGATTCGAATGAGGTCATTAGTTAGAGGTTTAATGGAATATGCCAGAATTGGCAAAAGAGATGAAGTTAAAGAAATGGACTGTAATGTAGTTGTTAATGATATTTTGAATGATTTATCCCTATCAATTTATAATACTCAAGCCGAGATTACAGTCAAAAAACTGCCTAAAATCAGAGGTTATGAAACGTACATTCGATTATTATTTCAAAACTTAATAAGCAACGCTATTAAATTTAGCAAGGAAAACACTACGCCTAAAATTAAAATTAAATGTTCAGAAACAGAAAAAGAATGGAAGTTTTCAGTTAAAGACAACGGAATAGGGATTGATGAAAAATACATTGATCAAGTATTTATAATATTCAAAAGACTAAACAATGATTCTGCTTATCAAGGATATGGCATAGGATTGGCTCATTGCAAAAAAATAGTTGATTTACATAATGGAGAAATTCATGTTAAATCTACATTGAACTCAGGCAGTACTTTTAATTTTACAATTTCAAAAAATATATAATAATGAGTATGTTAAGTATGATATTATTAATAGATGATGATTTTACAACCAATTATCTGCATAAAAAAATCATCTCAAAATCCGAAATAGATTTGCCTATTGAGGTTGCTAATAACGGTAAAGAAGGTATTGATAAATTATTGGCGCTAAATAAAACGATTAATGATAAAGATACTTTAGTACTGATATTTTTGGATATAAATATGCCTGTAATGGATGGATGGGGGTTTTTAGAAATTTTCAATGAAATTAAATCCACTCTAAATTTTAACACCAATTTGTTTATCGTAAGTTCTTCTATTAACCCCGATGATGCGGATCGAGCAAAAAGCAACCCTGCAGTACTTGATTATTTGCCCAAACCTCTTACAGTAGATATATTGGGAAAAATAAAAGCAAATTATATCTAATTATTCCTCTTCGGAATCCTCAAACAATTCATCATCATCGATTTCTTCTTCGGTTGATTTTCCAATTTCGAAGAAACTAAAAATAGAACCGCCGTAACTTTTCTTGAATGAAAAGTGAAGCAAGTGGTCGAGTTTTGTGTACTTGGAATGTTCAATTACCATCATCCCGTCTTCCTGAAGCGTGTTTTTTTCGAAAACTAATAATATAAGTTTCTCAAAGGTTTTCTGGTCCAAAGCATAAGGTGGATCGGCAAAGATGATATCGTAAGTCGCTTTGTTTCTTTCCAAAAATTGGAAAACATCACTTTTAGTAGCTGCAATATTAAAATCATATTCCGCTGCGACTTGTTTGATGAATTTAACGCAACCAAAATCAGCATCGACAGAAGTGATAGGCATGCTGCCACGGGAGGCAAATTCGAAACTGATATTTCCTGTTCCGGCGAATAAATCTAGTATTTTCAATCCTTCAAAACTGAAGTGGTTGTTCAAAACATTGAATAATGCTTCTTTTGACATATCGGTTGTGGGGCGAACGGGAAGTCCTTTGGGCGGAAAAATACGTCTTCCTTTGTA
>CAZHVE010000068.1:4759-10827 GCA_964535705.1 uncultured Flavobacterium sp. | reverse complement strand
TAAGCCATTTGTCTCCCGCCAAGCGCGATTGAAATGTCTGGCTGTATTTTCCTTCTGGGATTCCCAATAGTTTTACCACCTGTTTCGTGGTTTCGTAACATTGGTGACGGTAACAAAATTCGTGGGCTGGCGAAGGGGTATTGCAACAAGAACCGTCAATTTTACAATGCGATTTGGTAATATCAGTTTTGCGAATGTGTCGCTCCGGAATACCATGATAAGAAAATAACAAATGGTCGTAATCAAAACCTTCCAAATGACCTTTAATTGAATCGGCCAGATTTTTTATATATTCGGGTTTGTTGTAAAATGCAGGAACAATAGTGAATTTCATTTCTGGGAAATGTTTTTTTCGCAAATCCTCCGCCAATTCCAAAATGGTCGTTGTCGAGGCCATCGCATGTTGCGGATACAAAGGGAAAAGCAACACTTCATTTACGCCTTTATCTTGTAATTCTTGCAATCCTTTGAGGATGGACATTGTTCCATAGCGCATGGCGAGCGAAACTGGGATTGATGTTTGAGCCTGTACTTTTTTCTGCATTCTTTGCGAAATCACGACGAGGGGTGAACCTTCGTCCCACCATATTTTGGCATAAGCCGCAGCTGATTTTTTAGGTCTTGTTTGAAGAATAATGCCCCGGACCAGCAGGGCTCGCAACAAAAACGGAACGTCAATCACGTATTTATCCATCAAAAATTCGTCCAAATACGGTTTTACAGCTGCCGGGGTTGGACTTTCTGGCGAACCAAGATTTACTAATAATACACCTTTCATATTTTTTTTCTGTTTTATTAACCCAATCAAATCCGATTGGTTTGGAGTTTTACATGTTTGGATTGATGGCCATCAAATATTTCTTTGGGGTTGTTCCAAATTTCTTCTTAAAGGCAGCAATAAAATGGCTTCCTGTGCTATAACCTATTTTCAGGCCGACTTCGTTTACATTATAGGAACCGCTGTCCAACAGTTTTCGGGCGGAATCCATTTTATAATCGAATAGAAACCCATAAACGGTATCGCCGTAAATTTGTTTGAAACCCATTTTTAGTTTTTTCAAAGATAGCCCAATTTCATCGGCTAACTCTTGTAATCCAGGTGGTTCTGCCATGTTGGCAAGAATAATCTCCTTGGCTTTTTTAATTTTCAACACATTTTCTTCATCAATCAAAAACGGACATTGTTCTGCATTTGGATCTTCGGTTCGATTGAAATACAAACTTAACAATTCATATCCTTTTCCTTTGTAATACAAATTTTTTATAGATGGATGTAGGTTGTAATGGAACAATTGGCTCAAAACAATCGCCATCGAAGGGCTAATATCTCCTTCTTTATAGTATTTTTTATCCTTGTTGTCGTCGCTCAAAAAAGTGATGTAGTTGGCTTCAGAAGAAAATAAATTGTGGAATTTTTTAATGGAAATAATAACAGAAATAACCCAAGAATTAGGCTCTATTTCTAGGTTTAACGGCAACTCTTTTTGTGGATTGTATAACAGTAATGATTTTTCTTCTTTTAGAGCCAAAGCATAATTTCCTTGGTTGAAAATAAACTTGGCTTTCCCTTTTAACCCAAAATGGAATTGGATTAATCCACTTTTAACTTCCCGCTGTGTATAATACATTTCTTCACTATCGTTCTGAAAACGAAGTAGGGTAAAGTCGTCTTCAATTGTGATAACGTCTTGAGAACTCATTGCGACATTTTTTTTTAATAATATACTATTTGTCAAATTTGCATTCAGAACTATTGAAAAATTAACTTTCTAAACAGCTTGATTTCAGTACAAAAATAGTGTTTTTTGCATTAAAATATATATTTACAGACAAAAAATCATTTGGCGACACAAAAAGTACTTTTAGCGTTGTTTTAATAAAACCCTAAGGCATAACTTTGTCAGCTCGATCAGAAAAAGATTATATATGGAAAATCTAAACGTACCGAAACACAAAACTTTCTACTCCATTGGGTTGAGTTACAAGAAAGCCGATGCTGAAGTTCGAGGTAAGTTTAGTTTAGATTCCAAAGCAAAAACGAATGTACTACTCCAAGCAAAGCAGGAAGGAATAGAGAGTTTAATTGTTACCTCAACTTGCAACCGCACCGAAATATACGGCTATGCAGACCATCCTTTTCAGTTAATCAAATTGATTTGCGAGAACAGTAACGGTACCGCCGAAGAATTCCAAAAAGTAGGGTTTGTATTTAAAAACCATGAGGCCATCAATCAATTGTTTCGTGTAGGAACAGGTTTAGACAGTCAAATTCTTGGGGATTTTGAAATTATTGGGCAGATAAAAAACAGTTTTGAAGAGTCTCGTTCCTTTGGATTAATCAATGCTTTTTTTGAAAGATTGATTAGCACCGTTATCCAAACCAGCAAAAGAATAAAAAACGAAACCGAAATTAGTTCCGGAGCAACTTCTGTTTCTTTTGCAGCGGTTCAATACATTATTAGAAACATAGAGGATATTGGCAATAAAAATATTCTGCTTTTTGGAACTGGAGAAATTGGGAAAAACACCTGCGAAAATTTGGTTAAACATACTAAAAACGAGCAAATCACATTAATAAACAGGACCAAAAGTACGGCCGAAATGCTTGCCGGAAAACTCAATTTAGTGGTAAAAGATTATTCCGATTTACATCTTGAATTACAAAAATCGGATGTCTTGGTTGTGGCAACTGGAGCTCAAAACCCAACCATTGACAAAGCCATCCTGAATTTAAAAAAACCGCTTTTGATTTTGGATTTATCCATTCCGAAAAATGTGAATGCCGATGTGCAACAAATTCCTGGAGTAACCTTAATACACATGGATTATTTGTCTCAGATGACAGATGACACACTCGAAAGGAGAAAACAACACATTCCTGCTGCCGAAGCCATCATAGAAGATATGAAATTGGAATTAAATTCGTGGATGAATGGCCGAAAATTTGCGCCAACAATTCATGCCTTGAAAGCAAAACTGAATGAGATGGCAGCATCAGAATTGGCAAATCAACGAAAAAAACTATCGAATTTCGACGAGGAGCAAGCCGAATTAATCAGCCGAAAAATTATCCAAAAAATCACCAATCATTTCGCCAGTCATTTAAAAGACGAAAATACCACCGTTGATGAAAGCATTGAGTTGATTGAAAAGGTATTTCAAATTGGCTTTTCAACTCCTAAAAAAACAATTTCAATCGTAGAAGAAAAATACAAAATTACCTTATCATAGCTCAATTTAAAAACGTAATGATCCATAATTTATTAATGGTTCAAAAAAATAAAGAATGGTTCAAAAAGTGATACGTATTGGAACTCGCGATAGCGAATTGGCACTTTGGCAAGCCCATACCGTCCAAAAAAAGCTAAACAATCTAGGCTATAAAACCGAAATTATTGCCATAAAATCAGAGGGTGACATCCTACTCGACAAACCGCTTTACGAACTGGGAATCACCGGAATTTTTACAAAAACATTAGACATTGCCATGATAAATGGTCAGGTGGACATTGCCGTTCATTCGATGAAAGATGTACCCACTGCTTTGCCAATTGGGATTGTTCAAGCGGCAGTTCTCGAAAGAGCCACTTCCTTGGATATTTTGGTTCACAAAGGAAACCTTAATTTTCTAAATTCAAAAGGAACAATCGCAACCGGAAGTTTGCGTCGTCAAGCGCAATGGTTGCACAAATACCCCAATCATACTGTGTTCGATTTACGTGGAAACGTGAATACTCGAATGCAAAAACTGAACGAGAGCAACTGGAATGGAGCCGTTTTTGCCGCTGCAGGTTTAGAACGAATCAACTTAAAACCAATCCTCACCCCAGCCCTCTCCAAAGGAGAGGGGGAAAATAGCAGTTTTTCTTATATCGATTTAGACTGGATGATTCCTGCTCCTGCACAAGGCGCAATGGTTGTTGTGGCAATGGGCAATGACGATTTTACGCTGGATGCTATTTCGCAACTCAATCATGTGGAAACTGAAATTTGCACCTATATAGAAAGACAATTTCTAAAAACGCTTGAAGGTGGTTGTACGGCACCAATTGGCGCTTTGGCTAGGTATTGCGAATTAAAGGACACCTTTACTTTCAAAGGAGCTTTGTTGTCAATTGACGGAAAACAAAAATTGGAAATTGAAAAAATTGTACCTGTTGAAAAATGGAAAAAATTAGGTTTTCATTGTGCCAATGAAATTCTGGAAAACGGCGGAGCAAAATTGATGAAAACCATTAAGGAAAGTTTGATGAAATAATGAGTAACCCAATCAGTATTCTATCCACAAAAACACTTTTGAGTCCTCAAAAACAAGCTTTATTGAATGAAGGTTTTTCAGTAACCGAAGCTAATTTCATTAAAACTGAAAACTCGGATTTTGACTTAAAAGGAATCAACGATAATTTAATTTTCACCAGTCAAAATGCGGCACAAAGTGTTTTACTTCATCCGAAATGGGAAGGATTAAAGAAAAAAAATGTGTTTTGTGTAGGTTTGAAAACCAAAGCGTTATTAGAAGAAAACGGTTTTAATGTGGCTGTTTATGTTGATTATGCATCTGATTTGGCAGAAATCATTACTTTGATTTATTCCAATGAAAGTTATACTTTTTTCAGCGGTAATTTGCGGAAAGAAACGGTGCCAAAAGCCTTGAAAGAGGCCAAAGTCAATTTCAATGAAATTCAAGTCTATGAAACGACTTTGACACCACAGAAAATAAAAACAACAATCGATGGGATTCTGTTTTTTAGTCCGTCAGCCATTGAAAGTTATTTGATGGAAAACAAAATAAAAAACGAAATTTGCTTTTGCATTGGCAGCACAACTGCCGAAGCATTGGGAAAAATAACAAGAAATATAATAATCGCAGACCAACCTTCGGTTGAAAACGTGATTGAGGATGTAATCGAAGAATATAGATAATTAGTTTATATCTGACAGGTTTAGAAAACGTGTCGGGTATTCAAAGCAAACAAAAATGATAAAGAACGACCTATTTTTAAAAGCATTACGAGGAGAATCTGTTGAACGTCCGCCCGTTTGGATGATGCGTCAAGCTGGAAGATATTTGCCCGAGTTTATCGCTTTGCGTGATAAATACGATTTTTTTACCCGTTGCGAAACGCCGGAATTAGCCGCAGAAATCACCGTGCAACCCATTCGCAGAATTGGACCAGATGCCGCAATTTTGTTTTCGGACATTTTGGTTGTGCCAAGAGCGATGGGAATTCACGTGGAATTGAAAGATAATTTAGGACCCATTATCCCAAATCCAATTCGCACGATGGAACAAGTGAATCAAGTTTATGTTCCAGATGTAAATGAAACCTTAGGCTATGTGTTTGATGCTATAAAATTGACTAAAGAAATGTTGAACGATGAAGTGCCATTGATAGGTTTTGCCGGTTCACCTTGGACGATTTTCTGTTATGCAGTAGAAGGAAAAGGTTCAAAAAGTTTTGATACGGCCAAAGGATTTTGTTTCTCAAACCCGGTTGCTGCGCAGACTTTATTGCAAAAAATCACCGATACAACCATTTTGTATTTGAAAGAAAAAGTAAAAGCAGGTTGTAATGCCATTCAGATTTTCGATTCTTGGGGCGGAATGCTTTCGCCTGTTGATTATCAAGAATTCTCTTGGAAATACATCAACCAAATTGTAGAAGCATTGGCAGACGAAACGCAAGTCATTGTTTTCGGAAAAGGATGTTGGTTCGCACTTGGCGAAATGGGGAAAAGCAGGGCTTCGGCATTGGGAGTAGATTGGACTTGTTCGGCTCGAAATGCCCGTTATTTGTCGGGTGGTAACATCACTTTACAAGGAAATTTCGATCCTTCAAGATTGCTTTCGCCAATTCCAGTTATTAAGAAAATGGTACATGAAATGATTGACGAATTCGGGGCAGCCAAATATATCGCTAATCTAGGTCATGGGATTTTACCTAATATTCCTGTGGATAACGCCAAGGCTTTTGTGGATGCGGTGAAGGAGTATAAGCAGAAATAGTTGATACGTTTCTCCTGCAAGGTTTTTTTAACCTTGTAGGTGTATTTTCGTTTCTCCTGCA
>CAZHVE010000068.1:0-4659 GCA_964535705.1 uncultured Flavobacterium sp. | reverse complement strand
GTAGGTGTATTTTCGTTTCTCCTGCAAGGTTTTTTTAACCTTGTAGGTGTATTTTCGTTTCTCCTGCAAGGTTTTTTTAACCTTGTAGGTGTATTTTGATGAGTTGTAAAAATAAAAGAGTCAATATGAAATTAGAGGTTTTAGAAAAAGACGGTTATTATCATATTTATAATAGAGGAATAAATAGTTGTTTAATTTTTGAAAATGATGAAAACAAAAACTTCTTTTTAAAACAACTTTCAAAATATTTATTGGGTAAAATCTCAATATTCGCTTATTGTTTGATGGATAATCATTTCCATTTGGTTATTCGATTAAATGAGGAAGAAAAAATAGTGACACAGGCATTTTCTAATTTTTTCAATTCCTATGTAAAAGCTTTTAACAAGGAAATAGATAGAACAGGAAGTCTATTTGAAAAACATTTTAAGAGAATAAGATTGAATGACGATGATTACTTGAAACAATTGATAGTATATGTACATTTGAATCCGAAGCATCATTTAGATTTAAAATTTCAGGATTATAAGTATTCGTCATATCAAGTTTTTATTTCAAATAAGGAAACAAAAATTGAGAAAGAAGAAGTGTTAAAGTTTTTTGGAGGTCTAGAAAATTTGATTTTTTGCCATAATCAAAGAAATGATTTTTTAACAGAAAAACATACATTTGAGTAGTTCGGTTGTTATTCTGCAAGGGGTTTTAACCTTGTAGATATGCCAGAGAACATCAATCTAAAAAGATACCTACAAGTTTAAAAAAACCTTGCAGGAAAGAAACAAAATGAAAAATAAATTTTACCAATACATACAGAACCTACAAGATCAAATCTGCAAAGGATTGGAAGATGCTGATGGCTCAACCAAATTCCGTGAGGATAATTGGGAACGGCCCGAAGGTGGCGGTGGAAGAACGCGTGTGATAGAAAACGGAGCTGTTTTCGAAAAAGGGGGTGTCAATATTTCAGCGGTGCATGGAAAATTACCGGATAGTATGCAGAAACTATTCAACGTTGGCGAAGCTGATTTTTTTGCTTGCGGATTGAGTTTGGTATTGCACCCAAAAAGTCCAATGGTGCCAACAGTTCACGCGAATTGGCGCTATTTCGAAATGTATGACCCTTCGACTTCGCTCAGGACAGGCTCACAGAAAATAATTCAACAATGGTTTGGCGGTGGTCAAGATTTAACGCCTTATTATTTGTTTGAGGAAGACGCAACGCATTTTCATCAAACCTGTAAAACCGCATGCGACAAACACAACTCTGATTTTTATCCAAAATTTAAAAAACAATGTGATGGGTATTTTTGGAATGCGCATCGCAATGAGGCGCGCGGAATTGGCGGATTATTTTTCGATTATTGCAAAGCAACCGATGCAATGTCAATGGAAAATTGGTTTGACTTTGTGACTGAAGTCGGCAACAGTTTTCTTGAAGCGTATGTTCCTATTGTCGAAAAAAGAAAAAATTTACCCTATTCGGATACGAATAGAACTTGGCAAGAAATCCGTCGCGGTCGATATGTCGAGTTCAATTTGGTGCACGACAAAGGCACATTGTTTGGTTTAAAAACTAATGGCAGAATCGAAAGTATCTTGATGAGTTTGCCACCAAATGTGCAGTGGGTTTATGACCACCATCCTGAAGCCGGGAGTGAAGAAGAAAAATTAGTAGACGTATTAGAGAATCCAATAAATTGGCTCTAAGCAATCAGCTTATAGCGATTAGCCTTAAAAAATGAGAGATTATAAAAAATATAGTGTTTGGCAAAAATCACATGATTTAGTTTTGGAGATTTTAGAATAGTTACATTTTTGGTTTAAGAAAAGCTCCGTAAGAGCGCAATATTTATAGCAAATATTCAATAATTTTTAAAAGAGCACCAGCGGTGCGATATATTTATAATGGCAAATACCTATTCTCAATTATATGTCCAAATTGTTTTTGCTGTCAAAGGAAGACAAAATTTGATTTCCAACAAATGGAAAGACGAATTGTATAAATATATAACCGGGGTTGTTGCAAACGAAGACCAAAAATTAATTGCCATTAATGGAATGCCTGACCATATTCATATTTTAATCGGAATAAAACCCAACAAAGCATTGTCAGATTTAGTAAGAGACATAAAAGCCAATTCTTCTCGATTCATCAATGAGAAAAGATGGATAACTGGTAAATTTGAATGGCAAAGTGGCTTTGGAGCATTCACATACAGTCATTCACATTTGGCAAATGTTATCAATTATATTCAACATCAAGAAGAACATCATCAAACAAAAACATTTAAAGAAGAATATATCGGATTTTTAAAAGCATTTGAAATAGATTACAAAGACGAATATGTTTTTGAAGAATTAAAATAAATATGTCACCCCTTCGGGGTTCATAATAAATCGAATATTAGTTGCTATAAATATTATGCTCCTATGGAGCTAAAAAAACCTAAATATATGTTTCCATTACAAAGAGGTAGAAGATTACGCCAAAACGAATCACTACGAAGTTTAGTTCGCGAAACCACATTAAGTCCATCCGATTTTATGTTTCCAATGTTCATCGCTGAAGGTGAAAATTACAAAACCGAAATTCCATCTATGCCAGGAATTTTTCGTCGTTCGATCGATTTAACCGTAGAAGAAGTCAAGGAATTGTTTGCTCTAGGAATTCGCGCCGTAAATATTTATGTGAAAGTGGACGAATCCTTGAAGGATAACACTGGAAAAGAAGCTTGGAATCCCAATGGATTAATGCAACGCGCCATCAAGGCCATTAAAGCCGCTTGTCCAGAAATGATTGTCATGCCCGATGTGGCGCTTGATCCGTATTCTATTTATGGTCACGACGGGATCATTACTGATGGCGATGTCGAAAATGATTCAACCAACGAAGCTTTGGTAAAAATGGCTGTTTCTCACGCTCAGGCTGGAGCCGATTTTGTTGCCCCAAGTGATATGATGGACGGTCGTGTTTTGCGTTTGCGTCAAGGATTGGATGCAGCAGGCTTCCTAAATGTAGGGATTATGAGTTATTCGGCTAAATATGCTTCGGCATTTTATGGTCCTTTTCGCGATGCTTTAGACAGCGCACCAAAAGAGACTATATCTGATACTGAGCCTGTCGAAGTGCCAAAAGACAAAAAAACCTACCAAATGGATTATTCTAACCGTATTGAAGCCATCAAAGAAGCTTTAATGGATGTTGAAGAAGGAGCCGATATGGTGATGGTAAAACCGGGGATTGCTTATTTAGATATTGTTCGCGAAGTCAAAAATGCTGTGAATGTTCCTGTAACAGTTTTTCAGGTTTCTGGCGAATATGCTATGATAAAAGCCGCAGCCGAAAGAGGCTGGCTGGATCACGATAAAGTTATGATGGAGCAATTAATGTGCATCAAAAGAGCGGGAGCCAGTTTGATTTCGACTTATTTTGCCAAAGAAGCCGCCATACTTTTGAAAAAATAAATCATGAGAACCTTACTTTATTTAGCGGTCATTTCCTTAAGTTTTTTATCTTGTAAAAAAGAAAATTCAGGATTTATTGGTAAACCCGAAAAAACTACTGAAGTTCAAAAACCCGAAGATTTAGGAGTGGCAATTTTCGAAGGAAAAGGAGCTTGTAGTGCTTGCCACCACCCAGAGCAAAAACTAGTTGGCCCCAGTCTGCATGAGATGGCCAAAATCTACAAAGACAAAAAAGGAGATATGATTTCCTTTCTTAAAGGAGAGGCTGAACCCCTTGTAGATCCATCGCAATATGAGGTTATGAAAGTAAATTTGGAATTAACAAAGACTTTTTCTGATGAAGAATTAAAAGCATTGGAAGCCTATATTTATTCAAACTTACTATAACCATTTTTCATTCTTAACTGGCAAGGGAAGGAAGTTTGAGGATGTTTGCATTATGTCTCAAGGCGAATTATAAAGGGCTACATGTACCGAAAAATAAACAAAAATCCAAAATTCTTGTACATGGATGCTGATTGAATTGACTAGTCCTAAATAATCGATACAGATTATTTAGGACTAGTCAATTTCTTTTTAGTATTACAAATTCAAACTCGCCTAGAACATTCGCAGTTCTTCCAAAGTGAATTTGTGATTGGAATCGAAATTTTAATTATTTTTACCAAATAAATTTACTTATTATGAATGTAGAAACCCAACGCAAAAACATAGTGCACAGAATATTAGAGGTTCAAAATTCAAAATTGTTAACCGAAATCGAAACATTATTGAATAATGATATTTATACTTATTCTACCTCCGGAAAGCCATTAAGCGTCAAAGAATACAAGGAACATCTAGATCAAATAATGATTGATTCGGATGCTGGAGAAAAAGGATACTCAACCCAAGAAGCAAGAAATAAAATAATAAAAAAATGAAAGCTGTTTTTTGGTCAGATGAATCCATTGTTTCTATCCAAAATATTTATGATTACATTGTTAAAGATAGTCCTCAAAATGCTGATTTAGTTGTTGATACACTTTTTGATATTGGAGGAAAATTGACTATTTTTCCTGAGAAAAACCCAAAAGAACCTGTTTATAATTCTAATTTTATCCGTTTTTTTCCTAAATGGAATTTTAAAATTGTGTATAGAATTGAACCTCATAGAATCTATATTTTAGATGTCTTTTCAACTCATCAAAACCC
>CAZHVE010000067.1:0-11154 GCA_964535705.1 uncultured Flavobacterium sp. | reverse complement strand
TGTTGTCAAATTTCGATTTTGTAACCGAGTCATTCACGTTAATTGCTGGCATTGGTAATGTTCCCGCTTTTACTCTTTCGTATAATCTGTGAACTCCTGTAGTAGTTTCTTCAGACAATCCTTTGATTCCAGGAATCAATTCCGGGAAACGGTCAAAAACCATATTGGTCAAATCCCCGCCGTCATCCAAAATCATATTCAATGGTTTTCTGTCTTCGCCAAAGAACAATGTTTGCTCAATACACCAGTCAAAATCCACTTCATTCAACCCTTTCCATGCATAAACTTGGATTCCTGCAGCAGCAATCGCAGCCGCAGCTTGATCTTGAGTAGAGAAAATATTACAAGAACTCCAAGTCACTTCAGCGCCAAGAGCAATTAAAGTCTCGATTAATACTGCAGTCTGGATAGTCATGTGCAAACATCCCGCAATACGAGCACCAGCAAGTGGTTGTTCATTTTTGTATTCGGCACGAAGCGCCATTAAACCTGGCATTTCAGCTTCCGCTAGTTCAATTTCTTTTCTTCCCCAAGCCGCTAGAGAAATGTCTTTTACTTTGAAAGCCACATAAGGCATAGTCGATGTACTCATATTTTATAGTATATTTGTAATATGTAAAATTTTTGCAAATTTACGTAATAACTTTATAATTTAAAAAGCATTCGGGAACATTTATGAATTGTTTAATGCCGTAATCTTTTGAAAAGCAGAAAAATACCAAATGCCACTATACAAGAGTATTTATATTGACACTTCTTCACAAATTTTGGTATGGAAGATTACAGAATCCTATGAAAAATTATTTAGGGAAGTACAATTAAATGAAAAAAGTCTGCTGCGATTAAACGGAATGAAATCGCAATTGCACCAACGCGCTTTTCTCAGCGTTCGCAAATTGTTGCAGGAAGCTGGATACAATGATTTCGATTTACAGTACGACGAATCTGGGAAGCCACATCTCAATACAAATAATTGTCACACTGAGCCTGTCGTAGTGTCTATCTCGCATTCCCACCACTTTTCAACCCTAATAATCAGCGACCAAAAGGTCGGAATCGATATCGAAATGCAAAGAGATAAGATCATTCGTATTGCCGATAAATTTGTAAACCATAAAGAATTGCTCCGTTTTGGAGCTACTAATACTCCAGATTACATCAAAAAGCTAACCGTAAAATGGGGAGCAAAAGAAGCTATTTTCAAAATCCAAAACGAACCAGGAATCAGTTTCAAAGACCATATTTGGGTAAATCCATTTGAAATCCGAGACCAAAAAACAATCGCCACACTCGAAATGGAAAAGGTGAAACAACAATTCTCTATTTACTTTGAAGAGTTTGAAGGATTCACACTAGTTTATGCTTTCGAGAAGATTTGACAACTTTCAAAAAGTTGTCAAATCTAGATAAATAGATAAAATCCAAAAAAATGGCAAAAAAGGAACATTACTTTACACGATTTGAAAACGATGGGATATATCACGTTTATAATAGAACAGTTGACAGTAAACCTATGTTTACATCTTCTGAAAATTACGCTTATTTTATTCGCCAGTTTGATAAATACTTGTCCAATTATATAAAGATTTATGCTTATAGTTTATTAGGAAATCATTTTCATTTTATGATAAAAGTGAATGACTTGAGAGATTTGACAACTTTTCAAAAGTGGTCAAATCTTGAATTACCTTATAAACAAAAAACCACACACGATATTGTAAGTCATCAATTTAAGAAGTTTTTCCAAAGTTACGCTATGGCATTTAACAAAGAGCAAAACAGAATCGGAACGCTTTTTCAAACACCATTTAAACGTGTTAAAGTAGAGGATGAAAACTATTTACGAGAATTAGTATGTTATATCAATACTAATGCACAAAAACATAGTTTAGTTAAAGATTTTAGAGATTGGAAATGGTCATCTTACCATAATACGATATCAAATAAAGATACTAAACTATTAAAAGAGGAATTGATGGGTTATTTCGGAGATATCGACAATTTTGAATATTGTCATTTGGAAAATGCAAGTAAAAGGAATTCAATCGAAAGGGATTTTTTTATTGAGGATTAAAATGATTTGACAAACAGATTTGACAACTTTCAAAAAGTTGTCAAATCTAAACAGACAAAATAAGTAACAAATGACAAACATCTATGACAATATTCTAAAATCAAAAGCTAATAAGGAGCAACTACTCGCCATTCTACTCGATCCCGACAAAATCGATTTGAATAGTACGGAAGTATTAATCCAAAAAATAAACCAATCGCCGGCGACCCATATTTTTATCGGTGGAAGCCTTGTAGAAAATAATAGTATTGATGAACTTATTATGAGAATCAGGCAATTCTTCCCCTCTGGGGGTTCGGGGGCTTTACCCATTATTCTTTTTCCCGGAAATCCTTCTCAAATTTCAGACCAAGCCGATGCCATATTGTTTCTATCTTTAATTTCGGGCAGAAATCCTGATTTTCTAATCGAGCATCAAGTAAAAGCGGCTCCCATTTTAAAACAAACGCAACTTGAAATTATTTCTACAGGATATATTTTAATCGAAAGCGGTGCAGAAACTGCAGTAGAACGTGTGAGTAAAACAACACCTTTGGATAGGTATAATCCCGATTTGGCATTGGCAACCGCACAAGCTGGAGAAATGTTGGGCAATAAACTCATTTATCTCGAGGCCGGAAGTGGAGCAAAACAAGCCGTTCCGTTAGAAATGATTAAAAAAATTTCTCAAAATATCGAAATACCGTTACTTGTTGGAGGAGGAATTATAGATTTGCAGGGAATTCAAAAAGCCTATGATTCTGGCGCCGATTTGGTTGTCATTGGAACTGCTTTTGAAAAGGATGTTGATTTTTTCAATAAATAAAATTATGATAGAATTTTTTCTTAATGCCTATAAAGACGCTTCAACAACTCAAATCGTATTAGAATTCATCGCTTTTGTTTTCGGAATTTGGAGTGTTTGGTTCGCAAAAAAAGAAAATATTTGGGTGTATCCTACGGGATTAATTGCCACAATAATTACAACGTATTTGCTTTACATTGCGGGATATTTGGGTGAGATGATGATTAATGGATATTTCTCTATAATGAGCATTTATGGTTGGTATAATTGGGCTAAAAAAGGAAATGAAACAGACAATCTTCCAATCACGAGAACCAATAGTAAAGAAAAAATAATAGGAATTGTATTGTTCTTTGTTACCATTTTTGTAGTTTTCGGAATATATAATTTCTTTGATTACGAAATACGAAAAGACAATTATATTGATATTTTTGCGTCGGGAATTTTTTTTACTGGAATGTGGTATATGGCCAAGAAGAAAATTGAAAATTGGACGCTTTGGATATTAGGTGATATAATTGTTATTCCATTATATGCGTATCGCGGATTGGGAATGTTATCTTTGCAGTATCTAATTTTCACAATTTTAGCCGTTTCAGCTTATTTAGAATGGAAGAAAAGCTTAGATAGACTTAATTTATAAACAAACCTTTTGTCATGATTTCCGGAGATAAAAACCTAAGATTAGATAATGCGAATGCCATTGTAAATGATTTGCAAAAAGCGATAGAAATGGGATTTACTCCCCTTGATTTTGCTCAGATTCAGGAATATGGAATTTCACTACAAAATATCCATAAACAATTATGTTTTTTTAAAAACGGAATTTCCAAGATTATTTTAGTAAAACCTGCTACAGTTTCAAACGGAATTTTGAAGTTATCGGAAAATGATTTTCAACAAAAGGCTGACTTTTTTGATGCTAATAAATCATCTTTAAAATTAAAAAAATTCGTTCCGGCTTCAGGAGCTGCTAGTAGAATGTTTAAATTTTTGAGTGAATTTTTGAATGATTTCGATGTTGAAAACGAGAGTATAAATGCTTACGTCAATAGGAAAAAAGATAATGAACTTTTGATTTTCATTGTTGGTCTCGAGAAATTACCTTTTTTTAAGGAAGTGAACGTGAAATTAAAGGAAATATTTCCAAATTTTGATAATTTGGAAAGGGATCATAAAAATTTTAATTTTATAAAAACGCTTCTCTCATCAGAGCACTTTGATTTTGCCAATAAGCCTAAAGCAATTATTCCTTTTCACAAATACACCACTCATTTTGCAACTCCAATCGAAGAACATTTGCATGAATGTGCTTATTATTCCTTTTCGAATGGCATTTCCCACATGCATTTTACGGTTTCGGAAACACACCAAACTTTGTTTGAAAACATTGAAAATAGGGTGAAGGTTAAAATAGAAAAAGAATCAGGAATTACGATAAAAACCAGCTATTCTTTCCAAAACAAAAGCACAGATACTATAGCTGTTGATTTGAATAATAATCCATTCCGGGATGAAATGGGTAAATTGGTTTTTAGACCAGGAGGGCATGGCGCTTTAATCGAGAATCTAAACCATTTGGATGCTGATGTTGTTTTCATAAAAAACATTGATAATGTCATTCAAAATCATATCGAAAGTATCGCATTCTATAAAAAAGCATTGGCTGGAATTTTGTTGGAATTGCAGCAACAAATTTTCAACTATTTGAATGAAATTGAAAATGCAAACGAAGAGGACTTGGATGAAATTAAAGCTTTCGTCCAAAATAAATTGAATATTGAACCAGTAGAAGATTTTCAGAAATACACTTTAGATAATAAAATTTGCCATTTAAAAAATATTCTAGATCGACCGATTCGTGTTTGTGGAATGGTGAAAAATGAAGGTGAACCTGGTGGTGGGCCATTTTGGGTTCAGGAATCAAAAGGCAACGTTTCACTCCAAATTGTAGAAACTTCACAAGTGGATTTAGCGAATGTCATTCAAGCCAAAATTCTTGCTGATGCTACTCATTTCAATCCAGTGGATTTAGTTTGTGGCATGAGGAACCATAAAAACGAAAAATTTGATTTAAACCAATTTATTGATTTTAATAGCGGTTTTATTGTCGAGAAAAATAGAGACGGCCAGCCTTTAAAAGGATACGAATTGCCTGGATTATGGAATGGGGCAATGGCAAAATGGATTACTGTTTTTGTCGAAGTGCCGCTAATTACGTTTAATCCTGTGAAAACTGTGAACGATTTATTGAAACCGGCACACCAGCCACAATAATTTTGGAGCCCTCAAAAATCAAATCCGAATTACAGTTCAAAGCTGTCCGCAGCAGCGGGGCAGGAGGACAGAACGTGAATAAAGTTTCTTCGAAGGTGGTTTTGTCCTTCGACTTGAAAAATTCTCAAGCTTTGTCAGAAGAGGAAAAAATGAGATTGGAAACAAAACTCTTATCGAGATTAACATCGGATTTAGTTTTAATTTTAAATTGCGACGAAGACCGAAGCCAACTCAAAAACAAAGTGATTGTCACCAAACGGTTTTTGGACATAATCACGCTTGGACTTCATATTCCAAAAATCAGAAAAGCTACAAAAATCCCTAAATCGGTCATTCGAAAACGAATCAAAGACAAAAAGAATGTGTCAGAAATTAAAAAATCCCGTAGAAAACCTGATTTTTAGTTGTTTCAAAAAATTTAAACTTTAAACTTGGAACTTCAAACAAAAAATATATCTTTGTCCTGTCTCAAAGGGGTGCTAGATTCCAAAAATGGTTTGACAGCTGAGATTATACCCAACGAACCTGGGCAGGTAATGCTGCCAAGGGAAAAAATGACTCAATTTTTAGAGTGCACGCTATCTATTTGTCATACAACTATCATTTTTTTAATTTAACAAAAGAATAATTCCCCCTTTTATTCGTAAAACTATTTACGGATGAACAATTCATTTTATTTAAACAGTAAAGAGTACAAAGTACAAAGTACAAAGACGAAATCTTCAAATCTAGTATCAATTCGTCTATTATCACTTTTCTTTTTTCTTTTTTCTATTCTCGCTTTCTCACAACAAAAATCTCAAGACACGATAAAAGTCAATGAGCTGGATGAAGTTTTGGTATCGGCAATTCGGGTTAACACAAAAATTCCTATATCATTTTCGAATATGAGTAAGAAAGAATTAGCCCAACGGAATTTGGGACAAGACATCCCTATTTTGTTAAATTATTTGCCTTCTGTTGTCACCACTTCTGATGCTGGAAATGGAGTGGGTTATACTGGAATTCGAGTTCGTGGTAGTGATGCTAGCAGAGTAAACGTGACTATTAACGGAATTCCATACAACGATTCCGAAAGTCAAGGAACCTATTGGGTGAATATGCCTGATTTTGCGTCTTCGGTGGAGAGCTTGCAGTTGCAACGCGGTGTGGGAACTTCAACCAATGGGGCTGGTGCTTTTGGTGCTAGTTTGAACATGCTGACTGATTCCTATTCAGACAAAGCTTCGGGTGAGGTTTCTAATTCCACCGGGAGTTTTAAAACTCGAAAACATACCGTGAAATTCAGTACCGGATTGATGAATGACCATTTTGAAATTGCAGGACGTTTGTCTACTCTAAAATCCGATGGATATGTAGATAGGGCAAGTTCTGATCTGAAATCGTATTTCTTACAAGGAACTTATGTAGGTAAAACTACTTTGTTAAAAGCGCTGGCTTTTGGAGGTGTAGAGCGCACTTATCAATCTTGGAATGGGGTTGATGCTAACACTTTGGCAACAGATAGAACTTACAATTCAGTTGGTGAGAAATTTGATAATAATGGAGTTTTTGAAGGGTTCTATGAAGACCAGGTAGATAATTACAATCAAGACCATTATCAATTGCATTGGAATGAAAAAATATCTAATAAATGGAGTGCGAATTTGGCTTTTCATTATACTAAAGGGAAAGGTTATTATGAGGAATTTGTAGATGATTGGAAATATACAAACACTTATTACGCTAATGATTCTCAGTTTTCTTTCTTAGGATTAGACCCTATTGCGGTTAATGGACAGACAATAACTTCAACAGATTATACTCGTAGAAAATGGTTGGATAACGATTTTTATGGAACCACATTTTCAACTAATTATAAAGTTGAAAAGTTAGATTTTATTTTGGGTGGAGGTTACAATAAATATGAAGGTGACCATTTTGATCAAATTCTTTGGGCTCAATATCCTTCTAATAGTCAGCCTGGGGATATTTATGATTCTAGTTATTCAACAAAAACAGATGGGAATGTCTTTGCAAAAGCCAATTATCAATTATTAGATAACCTGAGTATTTATGGAGATTTACAACTTCGAAATGTGCATTACAAAACGGATAGTGATGAAACAGGATTGATAAACGACAATTTCAATTTTTTTAATCCAAAAGCTGGAATCACTTTTGATATTACTAAACAAAATGCCTTATACTTTTCTTATGCGAGGGCTAATAGAGAGCCTAATCGAGGCGATTACAAAAATGGAAGTCCAAAACCAGAAAGATTAAATGACTTTGAAATAGGATGGAGGCACAGATCCGAAAAAGTAAAGTTTAATGCCAATGCGTATTATATGGGTTATAAAGACCAACTAGTTTTAACAGGTGAATTAGATAATGTGGGAAGTCCTATTCGTAAAAATAGTGGTGATAGTTATAGATTAGGGGTAGAAGTTGATGCCGTTTTTCAGATTTCAAAACAGTTTATAATGGCGCCAAATTTTACAATAAGCAGTAATAAAAATGTTGATTTTGTTTCAGATGTAAATGGGGTTCTCACAGATTTAGGAAATACAAATATTACGTATTCCCCTAATTTTATCGCAGGAAATAGTTTGATATTTTCACCTACATTGCCCTTAAAACTTAGCTTGCTCTCTAAATTTGTTAGTGAGCAATACATGAATAATATAGAGGACACGCAAGGTAAATTAAAAGATTATTTTGTCCATGATTTCAATGCTTCTTATGAAATTGCAACTACGTCAATCTTTCAATCGATTGCAATTAATTTGTTGGCAAATAATATATTTAATGTAGATTATGTTTCTAATGGAGCCGATTATGGTGGAGGATATGTTTATTATTATCCACAAGCAGGAGCTAACTTTTTAGTTGGCCTGACGCTGAAGTTTTAGATTAATTTTAGCTATATTTCATAAAAGCCTGATGTTTATAACCTCAGGCTTTTCTTCTTAGTTAGATACTCGCAACAAGTTGTTTCCTATAATTACAGCCCGATATTGTTTTAAAGGATATTGAGCGCCGCCTTGGACCTGACCTGTAAACAAACTATATTCCGAACTGTCACAAGAACAAACCACTATTGTTTTATCAATTTTTAATGGATCTAAAGGGTCAAGTTTTTTTAAAGCCATTGTTGAACAACTACTAAGAGCTTGATTGGGACAAGCCGCATCAAAAGCAGTATAACCACTTCCGGTGTTAAAAATAAATAAACCTCGCCCTGTTCCTTGATTGGGGTAATAAATAGCATTTATTGGAGACAAAAGATTAGAATAAGCAGGTAAATTCATATTGATATCCACCGTAAAAGTATAATTAGGTAAATACGGGTTTTTATTGTTAAAGCCATTATCAGTACAAGAAAAGAAAAAGGACGAAAGAGTCAACAACAGGATAATTTTTTTCATTTTCTAAAATATTACAAAAGAATTGTTGAAACAAATTTAATTTATTTAACTTTGGAATAGATATGATTGGCATTAAATTGTGAATTAAAAATTAAAAACAATATCTTTGTGGAAAGAAATCCCGTCCAGATGGGATTTTTTCTATTTTATATAAACGATGAAGTTATGAGCGCAGTATCTTATTACACAGCAGAAGGATTAAAAAAATTAAGAGAAGAATTAGATTATTTAAAAAGTGTGATGCGCCCAAAAGCATCCCAAGATATAGCTGAGGCAAGAGATAAAGGAGATTTATCCGAGAATGCTGAGTACGATGCCGCCAAAGAAGCACAAGGAATGTTGGAAATGAGAATTGCTAAATTGGAAGCGGTACATTCTAGTGCCCGTTTAATAGACGAAACACATTTAGACGTTTCCAAAGTATTGGTATTGTCTAACGTGAAAATCAAGAATCAAGCCAATGGAATGGAAATGAAATATACCTTGGTTGCCGAAAGTGAAGCCGATCTTAAAACAGGAAAAATATCCGTTACGTCGCCTATTGGCAGAGGATTGCTAGGAAAAAAAATAGGTGAAGTAGCCGAAATAACGGTGCCAAATGGTGTATTGAAATTCGAAATTTTAGAAATTTCTAGAGATTAGTTTCAGATTGCAGTCGGCAGGTTAAAACCACTAATTCCAAACATCTAGCTTCCTATGTCAAGTATTTTTACCAAAATCATAAAAGGAGAAATCCCTTGCTATAAAATCGCCGAGGATACTGATTTTATCGCTTTTTTGGATGTAAATCCAAACGCAAAAGGGCATACTTTGTGTGTTCCTAAACAGGAAGTCGACAAAATTTTTGATCTCGAAGATGACTTGTATCTTGGATTAATGCAGTTTTCAAAAAAAGTGGCAGTTGCGCTTGAAAAGACAATTCCTTGTAATAGGATAGGAATGGCCGTGATAGGACTTGAAGTTCCTCACGCTCACGTTCATTTGATCCCCTTGAATGAAATGGATGAAATGCGGTTTAAAAATAAAGTTTCCATGACTAAAGAAGAATTTGAGGCTTTAGCGAAAGAAATTCAGGCAAATATATAAGGTAAATTTACTCGTATTTAAACCACAGACTTACTTTTTTTAAAACTTACCTGCATTGTAGTCCCTTTCCCAATATCGGAATTCAGCACTTTTATGGTTCCCTTGTGGTATTCTTCGACAATTCTTTTTGTTAATGACAATCCCAAACCCCAACCCCTTTTTTTGGTGGTGAAACCAGGTTCGAAGACACTTTTAAACTGTTTTTTTGGAATTCCTTTTCCAGTATCTGAAACATTTATTTTTACAAAATCGCCATCCTGTAGCACTTGCAAATCTAATTTTCCTCGGCCCTTCATGGCATCGATGGCATTTTTTACTAGGTTTTCAATTGTCCAACTGTGCAAAGTCGGATTCATCAAAACCATAATGGGTGATTTCGGGGCTTTAAAGGAAAATTCCACTTGCTTAGAAAATCGGGATTGCAAGTAGTCGTATGATTTTTGGGTTTCTTCGATGACATCCTTATTTTCTAATTTGGGTTCCGAACCTATTTTCGAAAAACGCTCCGTGATGGTTTGTAGCCGTTCAATATCCCTCTCCATTTCAACAATAGTGGTTTGATCGATTTTTTCGACTTTCAGTATTTCCATCCAACCTATTAAAGAGGACAGCGGCGTCCCTATTTGGTGTGCCGTTTCCTTTGCCATTCCTGCCCAAAGTTTGTTTTGGGTTGCCATCTTGGTACTCTTATAAAAATTATAAACTAAGCCCGCAAAAAGGACGATAATAAGTAATAAGGCTATTGGATAATATTTAAGTTTGTTTAATAAAGAGGAATCGCCGTAATACAATTTATGGATGTTAGTATCTGAAATTTTCATAATGATAGGCTCATTTTGATTTTTCAATTTTTTTAAAAATGCATTTAATTTGATCTTGTCCTTTAATATATCAATATCGATATTATTGGTATTTATTATAGAATCTTTGTTGGTTACTATTATTGGAATAGAAGCCTCTTGGATAATCTGAAACGGAAGTTCAATGTCAGCATTTGGATCAGCAGTATTAATTTTTTTTTGAGCCAATGCCCAATTCTGCATTTTAACACGCTCTTCATTTTTAAAAATTTGAAAAAAGGTATAGGTATTCCAAAGAATTAGTGAAATAATTAAAAAGGAAGCAAAAATGATAATCCAACGGGTTGTATTTCTATTCTTAGAAAACTGCATAAATTGATTTTTGTGGCATAAATATAATAATTACAATGGCAATAGCAATACCTGAATCAAATTTCAATACTAATGACGAAAAATATACACTACAATTTTTCCATTTATTTTTCCTTTCATTACTTTTTAAATAGAAATCAGAGGAATATAGAATAGAGCCTAAAAATATTTCTCAAGCAAAATCATAATGTGATTTGCAGGATGTCGTTACACCACGACCTATCGATTTTGCAAGTAATAGGATTGGGTGCTATTCCCGATGTCATTAAGCGAAGCTTTTTTGATAGTAATGATTTGGGAAATTAGGCAACATTAATAGTTTGCCTACTAATGAAGAAATTGATATATTTG
>CAZHVE010000066.1:0-11245 GCA_964535705.1 uncultured Flavobacterium sp. | reverse complement strand
CATTTACTGTTACTAAAATCGGCTCTGTGATTGTTACAGAGGTGGTGGCAGTACAACCCTTAGCATCGGTTACCGTAAGTGAATACGTTCCTGCTGCTACAGCTGATAAATCTTCAGTGGTTGCTCCATTATTCCATGAATAAGAATATGGTGCTGTTCCTCCTGAAACAGTTGCATCAACTGATCCTGTGCTTTCGCCGTAACAAGTAACATCTACTTTAGTGCTTGATGCTTCAAGAAGGATTGGTTGGGTTACTGTTACGGAAACAGAACTAGAAGGGCAAGTTGCTTCAGTTGTAACTATTACAGAATAAATCCCTGCTACAGCAGAGCTAAAACTAGAAACCGTATTAGCAGGAACCGTTACGCCCTGAGGAACAGTCCAAGCATAAGTATAGGTTCCGGCAGGATCTGGAGTAGCTGTAATGGTTGTACTTCCTCCAGCACAATTGATTGCGGTTGAATTTAAAGTAACTGTAGGTATATCTCCTAGAGTACTTCCTATAAAGTCATCTAATGAAGCCGTAATTGATTGAGATGATCTTGTTTCAAGCAAAACCGTTGCAGAACAAGTAAAATCAGTATTACCACCAATGGTACCTAAATTTACAAAACCTTCATAAAATTCGTTTACTGAATATTTGGCTGAAAGAAAATTCCATCCAGCAGGAACATTAGGGGTTCCATCATTATTTTCTGCTACAAAACTTCCAACATCAGTGGTTTCTAAATTACCATCCGTATTAGGAACAATTTCTGAACCATTACTAGGTGCTCCTCCGCCGATCCATCGGTATACTTTCACAGTACCTAATCGTCCACCACCAGTAAAATCAGCAAGTACTAATAAATCCCCACGAGTGTGTGCAGGCGCAAATTTTCTTAGACCATTTACCTCTGTTGGAGCAGTACCGTTTAAGTAAAACCAAAACCCAATTTGAGCATCACCATTATTAGACGTTCTGTCACCCGCAAAAACTAAAAAGTTCCCATCAATAGTTTGGAGGGTGTTATTAGCATCTACATATTTTACCTTTTTAGCCAACCCAAAACCACCATTAGCAATATCATTCTTAGCTTTAGTTTGTCCTATTGCCCAAGTCAAATCAGCCGCAAGTAAGAAATCTTTGGAGCCTTCAGTAAATTGATTGTCAACCACGCCATTCCCAAAAGGATCTTGTACGTGTTTAATACTAGGATTTGATGACCAATCTGCCGTATTACCATCAATTGTGATGATTTGAGCGGATACAAAATTGGAAAACAAAAAGAGCACTAACAGTAAAATTAAACTGTTAATACCGCGACGAGTACCCAAATTATTTGATTTTGATTCATTTGATTTTTCTTTCGAAAAATCAAACTTAAAACCACTGTCAAAGACTAAATCTCTGCTAGTGAAGAGGTTTGAAAAACCTGAAAAGGAATTTTTTTTCATAGTATTAAAAATTAAAGTATTAGTTAATACCAAAAAAGTAGGAATATTTTGTAGAATGGGGTTGATTCTAGCTGTTATTCTGTTTTGTATATTTCTATCAGAGGAGCGAATTTAAATAGTAGGTTTTATTAAACAATATTTTTTAGACGAACAATATAAAAAAATCGCTTAAATACATTTTTTTCTAAAAAAAAGTTGAAATTTCAATTTAAAATCATTTTTTTTAAGATTTTTTAACTATCTCAACTCATTTATAAAATAAAATCCAAAAAAAATTAACACTAACCAAAATACTGAAAATAAATTACTTACAAAAAATACCCTAATAAAAGTAAATAAATACTTTTTACAGCAAATTTGACTCATTAATACCCTTTTTGTTAGATACCGATTCAGAGGAATAGTGTCGACTGGCAAATACTCTACCTATTCAAATTTGAATGTGTAAACCAACTTGACTTTTCTTCCCATAAAAATGCCCCCAATTAGTGTCTAACTTTTTGGGGGCATGTAAATCAGGAAGCTATTTGTTTTATCGCTTCAATGTAAAATGGGATTTAAATTTCTTCAGAACACCATTTTCTATATAGTCAACGTTGAACCAGTAATCATCTACAGGTGCGGGTTGTCCAATATAAGTACCATCCCATCCGGGGTCTTTTGGGCTAATATCTTTCAATAATTTACCATAACGGTCAAATATATGAATCCTCGATTTCAATTGATTTTGTAAGCCAGGAATATTCCAAGTATCATTATAACCATCTCCATTTGGTGTGAAAAATTTGGGATAACCAATTATTAAGACATTATTGTCGGTTAATTCACTACAACCGTTTACATGTTTTACGGAAATAGAATGCAAGCCTGAGGCAACATTTTTAAAATCTGGACTTCTTTGAAATGGTCCGAAATCCAATTGATACAAATAATCCAAACCCAACGGATTTGTAACTGTGACTGTTTGATTTTTTGAAAAAGCTTCTGTAACAGTCGAATTCAAATTTAAAATTACGTTTGAAGGATTTACAATAACGTTGATTGTTTTATTACTTGGTGTACAAGGTTGACCGGGATCTGGAGTAAAATCATAAGATTTACTAATAGAGTTATCAATACTTGATGGAATCCAAGTCCCAGTATAGCCATTTGGGGAAACGTTTCTTAAAAGAGGAGGAGCAGTGTCTCCAAAACATATTGAAAAATCAGTAAAATCAGGTTCGATAGGTTTTACTGAAATATTCAATGTTGTTTTCAGTGCACAAGGAAATAAAATTGTGTCAGGAATAAAAGTATATGTTTTTGTACCCGGGGTTGAAGTATCAACTGGAAAAGGACTCCATGAACCAGTTATAGGATTAGTATTTGTTGAAGTTGTGGGTAAAACTACAACATCGTTTAAACAATACGAAGTTGGGGTTGAAGAAAATATTGGGGTTGTAGTAGTGATGCAAGGTAAACTACATTGTATCGTTTGTGTTGGATAACAAGGAAGGCCCATTACTGTAAGTATTGTAAAAGCCGCGGTTTGACCCGGTAACAACCCGAATACCTCTTGACTTGATAGCGGTGTGTTACCAAAAACTGGAGGGCCTCCTTGAATAGAATAGCTATAATTATACGAATTACCCGTCCGCCCAACTACATGTAACCATTCAAAAAATACTGAGGTTGCGGTTGTTACCTGAGTGGCATCACATCGAAAAATATTTGCAATTTGTCCATTATCTGCGACTACATTAACAACCAGGGGTGTTCGTGGAGTACTTTCAACACCTAGAATTGTTTCAGTAACATAATAAGTTGTAGGACCAACTATAGCGGTATTTGGAGTTGGTGCACCGGCTAAAGTAACTCCACCTGTTAGTGAAGTATACCAGGTTAAAGTCCCTCCTCCTGACGCTGTTGCTGTTAATGGCACTGCAATAGAGTTTTTACACAAATAAATTGACGAAGTTACAGTTGGCGGAGTAGGTGCTAGTAAAAATGATAAATCATCAATGGCAAAATCATTCCCATTTCCTGATATCTCCCTATCATAAATAGTTATTTTTGCAGAGGTACTAATTCCAGCATTCCAAGTATAGGCTTTTTGAATCCAAAAACAAGTTGTAGAAGGTGGTGCATTTGGTAACCCTAAAGAAACTCCATTTATTAATATTTCAATTCTAGCCGGAAATCCTACTGTTAATGACTGCAAATAATAACTGAACTGATAAGTTCTTCCTGGAATTACTGCAACAGTTTGTTCCCACAGTTTAGTATTATTAATATCGGAACCATCCACAACCATCATTTTTCCAGTTCCAGTTGTATGATCAGGACAAGCACCAAAAGGTGTAAACCACGCTTTAGGATTTGTCACTATATCGTAGGAACCCTTAACACCTAATGGATTTGGATTAATTCCAGTTAGATAACTTGAACTAAAACCAGTAGATCCTGAAGTAAAATCACCATTTACAATAAGATTTTGTGCTGAAATACTTGAATTTGAAAAAACTACAATCAAGAAAAAAAAAGAGAACGACCTGAAAAAATTTCTCATCACTATAGGTTTTAATTTGCTTTAAAAACGGGTCTATAAATCGCAATAGTAAGTAAATATACAAAATTTGATTTTTTAATAAAATTAATTCTTGTATTATCGATGAAGTACCAATTTATTATAATGTAAGTGACATCCCAAATTCAATATTTTTGGTATTAAAACCTGCATTCGAACTTTGAAGTTGCGCATTGGAAACATGGCGAAGACTCGGCCTGATATCAAACATCACTTTATCAACTTTCAAAGAAAAACCCAATGCTAAAACATCCGAAAAAGCAAAACCTTTAGAAAGCCTTTCTGTTTCAGTATCTGTAATCATAGGACCAACGCTTGCCAAGATATAAATACTGGCGATTTTTGAAATTGGTTTTCTAACGCATAATCCAATACCCAAAGCGTATTCCTTGATATCTTTCAACTTTGTAAATTTATCTCTTTTTTCTTCAAAATTTGGCTCCTCTGGCGTAACGAAATACAAGTTCAAAAGTTGATGCGTCGCAAAGTTAAGTTCGGGCTGAAGTACTAATTCATACTTGAAATGATTCGTCTCTTTAACGAGATAACAAAGCTGTACTTTATAATAGTGATTGGTATAGGTGTAATTGTTGTTTTTTATTTCATTGCCAAAACCATAGTGAAATCCAATGCTTGTTATTCCTTTAGTGTTTTGACCAAAAGAAGTAGTAGTTATACTGAATATTAAAATAAAAACAATACACTTTATTTTATTCATAAACGAGTTTTCTATATTGTTAAAAACCACTAATCTTATGGTCAGATTGGTCAAAAATAATAAAATTCTAAATTTGAAGTCTCAAAAAAAAGACCCGAATAAAATTCGAGTCTTTTCTATATTTAAGAACAAATAACATTAAGCATTGTGTTCTTCTTCAATTTTTTTATGATCCGCTTTAGAAATTGTATCACACAATACGGGAGTTGCAATAAACAAGGATGAATAGGTTCCAACTATAATACCTATTAACATGGCAAAGATAAATCCACGAATGGATTCCCCACCAAAAATGAACATGATCAACAATACCATAATCATCGTCAAAGAGGTATTAATGGTTCTGGACATCGTGCTATTGATGGACTGGTTCACAATTTGATTAAAATTCCCCTTTGCGGTTTTGCCACCTAAATACTCTCGAACCCTATCAAATACAATCACGGTATCATTCATCGAGTACCCGATAACAGTAAGAATCGCTGCGATAAAGTGCTGGTCGATTTCCATACCAAAAGGCATAAATTTATAACACAATGAGTAAATTCCCAATACGAAAATTACATCATGCACTACTGCAGCAATAGCTCCTAAACTGTATTGCCATTTTCTAAAACTAATTACCAAATACAAACCTACAATAAGCATCGCACCAAGCACTGCCCAATAGGCATTGGTTTTGATGTCTTCCGCTACGGTCGGCCCTACTTTTGAAGCTTGCAAAATACCTACTTGTTTTCCGTCATAAGCATTTACAAATTTATCATAAGTCATTCCAGCAGAATAATGTTGTTTCAGATTTTCGAACAATAGTTTATTAACCTCTAAATCCGCTTCTACTCCGTGTTCTTGTACTTTGTATTTGGTGGTAATCTTCAATTGATTGTCGCTACCAAAAACTTTAGCCTCGGCACTACCGAAAACTTTAGTAAGCTCCATTTTAATTTCTTCGGCTTTAACCGGCTTTTCAAAACGCACCTGGAAAGTTCTTCCTCCTACAAAGTCGACACCTTGGTCCAAACCATTTGTAGCTAGTGAATATATACTCACGATGGTTACAATTGCTGAAAAAGCATACGTCCATTTTTTAACTCCCAAGAAATCAAAATGGAAATTAGTAAAGAAATTTTTAGAAAATCCAGTAACAAATGACAATTTATTGCTTTTACTGATACTCCAGTCTATAAATATTCTTGCGATAAATATAGAAGTAAACAAAGAGGTAACAATACCTATTAACAAAGTGGTTGCAAACCCTTTTATGGGTCCTGAACCAAAAATAAACAATACACCACCAGTTAAAATATGGGTAACGTTTGCATCCACAATAGAACGCATCGCACCTTTCCAACTATAGGAAGTTTTCACTGCTTCTTCCAGTGATTTACCAGACCGCAATTCCTCTTTTGCTCGTTCGTAAATGATAATATTCGCATCAACTGCAGTACCCATTGTCAAAACAATACCTGCAATACCCGGTAAAGTAAGCACCGCACCTATACTTGCTAAAATTCCGAATAAGAAAAGTAAGTTGACTGCCAATGCCAAGTTAGCATACCAACCTGATTTTCCATAATAAATTAACATCCAAAGCGATACTAAAAGCAATCCAATAAGAGCTGAATTGGTTCCATTATCGATAGCTTCTTGACCCAAGGATGGCCCAACTACTTCTGATTGCACAATATCTGCGGCTGCAGGAAGTTTACCCGCTCTAAGAACGTTGGCTAAATCTTTTGTTTCTGTAATATCAAAAACTCCCGAAATTTCTGATCTGCCACCAGAAATAGGTCCGCTAGAGACTCCCGGTGCAGAGTATACGATATTATCCAAAACTATAGCAATATTACTTTTTTGGGTATATGCTTTTCCTGTTAGTTCTTCCCAAGCCTTAGCTCCTTGACCATTCATTTGCATAGAAACGGCTGGTTTTCCTAATTGGTCAAAGGTATCACTTGCATCAGTAACAACTCCACCACCCATTGCAGCTATATTATCTCTATTTCCTTTTAACGCATATAGTTCTACTGCCTCAATGTCTTTTCCATCCTTATCCTTGATTGTAGTTGGTTTTCCCCAAACAAATTTGGCGTAAAGTTGAGTTGGCGCTAATAAAACCCTAATATCGGCTCTTCTCAAATAACCACCAACAACGGCAGTATCTTTTGGCATAAAAAGGCCTAAAACAGGCCCGCCACCTTGACCGATAATTTTATCCAATAAAGGATTGTTTCCTTTTTTTGTGGATGCTGAATCTTTTGTATTGGTCAATAAGGCGCTCAAAGAATCTTTGGCCGCCGTTTTAACTTCTGTTTTTTTGATTTCTGTTTTTTTCAACGACTCATTTGCAGCCATCAAGAAATTACCAATTTCATCAATTTTATAAGTTTCCCAAAACTCTAATTGAGCAGTACTTTGCAATAATTTTTTGATTCTGTCAACATCTTTGGCTCCAGGAAGTTCTACAAGGATTCTACCAGATTCACCCAATTTTTGAATATTAGGTTGCGTTACGCCAAATTTATCGATACGTTTTCTTAATACTCCAAAAGCACTTTCAACTGATTCGTCAACTTTTCTTTTGATTACTTTTTGCGCCTCAACATCGGTCATTTGAAAATTAATTCCACCTTCTCCTTGCAAGGTTCTATTGGCAAAAATATCAGGCGAAGCCAATTTCACACTTCCTTTTGAGTTAGCTTCAAAAGCTTCAAAGAAAGCATCAATGTAAGTTTGATTACCTTTTTGATTAGCTGTGGCATCTGCCAAAGATTTATTAAAAACAGGGTTTTTAGAATTATTGGATAGTCCTTTCAAAACATCCTTAACTGATATTTGCAAAATTACGTTGATACCACCTTCTAAGTCAAGACCTTTGTTGATTTGCTTATCCTTTACTTCATTGAAAGTAAAATTGGTAAAACCAAAATCAAACACATTTTCCTTACCGATAGAATCTAGATATTTTAATTCTTTTTCAGGATTTCCACCAGCAAAAGATTTAGCATCGTTTTTTATTTTATTGGAAACAAAAGTGAACGAAAGTTGGTAAATGCTTACCAAAGCAAATAGAATTGCGAAAAATTTAATAAGTCCTTTATTCTGCATTATTACTAAGAATTAATTATTGTAATTTATTTATTTTTGGTTTCAATCCTTACAAAATGTGACCTGACATTCGTTTTATTTAAAAAAATAAAACATTTATGAATCATATCCTGTTTTTTAAACCGAGCAAATATATAATTAACGAAAAGATTAACCAATTTATTTATTGATAAATGTCAAAAAAAAGACTGCAAAAGTGCAGTCTTGTCTTTTTTACGCCTATATTATTATGCTAAAACCGATTTTAAGTCTGCATTCATGTTTCTAACAGCATCAGCGCTTTTAGCAAAAGCTGCTTTTTCAGCATCACTTAATTTAATATCAAGAATTTGTTCGATTCCATTTTTACCTATGATACAAGGAACGCCAATACAAATATCACTTTGCCCGTATTCACCATCTAACATTACCGAACAAGCAATCATTTTCTTTTGGTTATTCAAAATACTATCTACTAAATATGCTACTGAAGCTCCTGGAGCATACCAAGCAGAAGTTCCCAATAAACCTGTAAGTGTAGCGCCACCAACCATAGTATCTGCAGCAACTTTCGCTAATTCATCCTCTGACAAAAACTCAGAAACTGGAATACCATTATAAGAAGCTAATCGTGTTAATGGAATCATGGTGGTATCACCGTGACCTCCAATAACCATAGCCGAAACGTCATTCGATGGTTTGTCTAAGGCTTTTGACAAATAATATCTAAAACGAGAGCTGTCCAATGCTCCGCCCATTCCTATAATCCTATTTTTTGGCAATCCTGTAGCTTTCAATGTCAAATAAGTCATCGTGTCCATAGGGTTTGAAACCACCACTATTATTGCATTTGGAGAATGTGTCAAAACATTATCAGCAACCGATTTAACGATCCCTGCATTGATACCGATCAACTCCTCACGAGTCATTCCTGGTTTTCTAGGAATACCTGAGGTGATAACGACTACATCGCTACCTGCTGTTTTTGAATAATCATTTGTAACACCGGTGATTACGGTATTAAAACCCGTATTGGTAGCACATTGCATCAAATCCATAGCCTTACCTTCGGCAAAACCCTCTCTAATGTCTAATAACACCACTTCACTTGCAATTCCCCTATACGAAATTGAATCTGCGCAAGATGCTCCTACATTTCCCGCTCCTACAATTGTAACTTTCATTATCTTAATTTTTATTTATGTTTGTTTATTTTATTTAAAAAAAAGCATTAAGCATCTATATTGGCGTAAACCGCATTCTTTTCGATAAATTCTCTTCTTGGCGGCACCTCATCACCCATTAGCATAGAAAAAACCCGATCTGCTTCGGCAAGGCTTTCAATAGTGATTTGTCGTAAAGTTCTAAAGCTTGGGTCCATAGTAGTTTCCCATAATTGCTCAGCATTCATTTCCCCAAGACCTTTATAGCGCTGAATTGCTGCGCTTCCGCCCATTCTAGCGTTGGCTTGATCACGCTGATCATCGTTCCAAGCATATTCTTTTTTGTTTCCTTTTTTGACCAAATATAAAGGTGGGGCGGCAATATACACATGCCCTTCTTCTATCAATTCTTTCATAAAACGGAAGAAAAATGTCAAAATCAAAGTAGAAATGTGGCTACCATCGACATCGGCATCACACATGATAATCACTTTATGGTACCTCAATTTCGAAATATTCAAAGCTTTACTGTCTTCTTCTGTTCCGATTGTTACGCCAAGTGCTGTAAATATATTTCGAATTTCTTCATTTTCAAAAACTTTGTGATGCATTGCTTTCTCCACATTCAAAATCTTACCTCTTAAAGGCAAAATAGCTTGAAATGCACGGTCACGACCTTGCTTGGCGGTTCCACCTGCCGAATCTCCCTCGACAAGATACACTTCGCATTTTGCGGGATCTTGCTCAGAACAATCGGATAATTTTCCTGGTAATCCGCCACCACCCATTACGGTTTTGCGTTGTACCATTTCACGCGCTTTTTTGGCAGCATGACGGGCTTGAGCCGCAAGAATCACTTTTTGAACAATGATACGGGCATCATTTGGATTTTCTTCCAAATAATTTTCAATCATATCTCCAACGGCTTGACTTACCGGAGAAACTACTTCCCTATTTCCTAATTTGGTTTTGGTTTGGCCTTCGAATTGTGGTTCTGCTACTTTTACCGAAATAATCGCTGTCAATCCTTCGCGAAAATCATCTCCCGAAATTTCAAACTTCAATTTATCCAACATTCCCGAAGCATCTGCATATTTCTTCAAAGATCTTGTAAGACCTGTTCTAAAACCTTGCAAGTGGGTTCCCCCTTCGTGAGTATTGATATTGTTTACATAAGAAAAAATATTCTCAGTATAACTAGTATTATAAATCAAGGCAACTTCAACAGGAATTTCTCCTTTTTCGGAATCCATTGAAATAACGTGCGCTATAATCGGCTCACGATTACCATCAAGGTATCTAATATACTCTTTTAATCCTTCTGTAGAATGAAAAATCTCTGACACAAAATTTCCGTCTTTATCAAACTCTCTTTTATCGGTAAATGTGATCGTAATTCCTTTATTCAAAAAAGACAACTCTCTCATACGTGCAGATAAAGTATCATAAGAATATTCTACTGTCTGTGTAAAAATAGTAGGATCGGGATAAAAAGTAACTATTGTTCCTCTTTTAGTAGTTTCTCCAATTTGTTTTACAGGATAAAGCGCTTTTCCTTTTTCGTATTCTTGTTCGTATACTTTTCCGTCGCTGCTATGGACTGTTGCTCTTAGGTGAGCTGACAAAGCGTTTACACAAGAAACACCAACACCGTGCAATCCTCCTGAAACCTTATAAGAGTCTTTATCAAATTTACCTCCGGCACCAATCTTGGTCATTACAACTTCAAGTGCAGAGACACCTTCTTTTTTGTGGATTCCTACTGGAATACCACGACCATTATCTTCTACCGAAATAGAACCGTCTTCATTTATATCTACTCGAATCGTATCACAATGACCTCCCATTGCCTCGTCAATCGAGTTGTCAACCACTTCATAAACCAAATGATGTAACCCTCGAACCCCTACATCTCCAATATACATCGATGGACGCATTCTTACGTGCTCCATTCCTTCTAACGCCTGAATACTATCTGCTGAATAATTGTCTTTCTTAATTTCTTCGCTCATATTTTTTATTCTAAAAATCTATTTTTTGTATAACACGCAAATATAGATAAACGCAAATTATTTTTCGATAAAAATCAAGTTTTAAGCAGTTAAGTTATTAACAAAAAGTGTCAATTTCAAGACAAAAAAAGTGGATTTATACTTTTCAATATAAATCCACTTTTTAAATGATTTTGAAAAACAAAACCTACTTCCTCATAATCCTCACATTCATTTCTTCTACCTTTTTATCTGATAAAAGCGAGGGTGCGCCAAATAATA
>CAZHVE010000065.1:0-11493 GCA_964535705.1 uncultured Flavobacterium sp. | reverse complement strand
AAGAGGTTGGATCTGCAGGTTTCAAAAAAAGAGATGTTGTTGTTACAACAGATGAACAATATCCACAACATATTTTGGTTCAGTTTGTTCAAGACAAGTGCGATTTGTTGAATAATTTCCAAGTGGGAGAAGCCGTGAAAATTGACATCAATTTGAGAGGTCGCGAATGGACTAATCAACAAGGTGAAACCGTTTATTTCAATACTATTCAAGGTTGGAGAATAGGAAAAGTACAAGCAGAAGCAGTGCAGCCACAATCAGTTCCTATGCCGGTTGCTGAAGCATTTCCACCCGCAACCAGCTTGAATGAAGACGAGCCGGACGATTTGCCTTTCTAATATCCATAGAATTCTAGTAATTGTAATAATCAAGCCCGACAGATTTTAAAACCTGCCGGGTTTTTGAATTTTATTTATAACAGATGTATTTTCTGACGCAAGAACTATTCTTTCCAGCTGTTGATGAAGCCAATTCTGACGGAATTTTGGCTATAGGTGGCGATTTGTCGCCAGAGCGATTGCTGCTGGCTTATAAAAGTGGCATATTTCCTTGGTTTGAAGAAGGGGAACCCATTTTTTGGTGGTCGCCAAATCCCAGAATGGTTTTGTTTTTAGATGAATTGGTGGTTTCTAAAAGTATGCGCAATCTTCTTAATAGAAATATTTTTGCCGTTACTTTCAACCAGAATTTTAGAGAAGTGATTTCAAATTGCCAAAATATAAAACGCGAAGGTCAAAACGGTACTTGGATTACTAATGACATGATTGAGGCCTATTGCAAACTAAATGAATTGGGAATTGCAAAGTCTGTTGAAGTTTGGCAAAACCAAGAATTAGTTGGGGGTTTGTATGGAGTGGATCTAGGTCATATTTTTTGTGGGGAAAGTATGTTCTCAAAAGTTTCGAATGCCTCGAAAGTGGCTTTTATAGCCTTGGTAAATCAATTAAGAAAAGACAATTATAAAGTTCTGGATTGCCAAGTGTATAACGAACATCTGGAGAGTTTGGGTTGTCGCGAAATTGATAGAAGTCAATTTATGGAGATCTTGAGGCAAAAAAGCTATTGAACCCAGAGCTTTATTTTCTTTTCCAACAATCTTCCACGTGATCATCAACCATTCCAGTGGCTTGCATATGGGCATAAACGACAGTAGAGCCCACAAACTTGAACCCGCGTTTTTTTAAATCTTTGCTAATTTCGTTAGAAAGTGGAGTAGTGGCAGGAACTTCTTTTAGGGTTTTTCGGTTGTTGGTTATTGGTTTTCCTCCTGTGAATTCCCAAATATATTTGCTGAAACTGCCAAACTCATCTTGCACTTTCATAAAAGCAACCGCATTGGAAACCGCAGATCTAATTTTTAACTGATTGCGAATGATTCCTGAATCTTGAAGCAATTCTTGAATTTTATCTTCGGTATAGTTGGCCACTTTTTTGTGGTCAAAACCATCAAAAGCCAAACGGAAGTTTTCTCTCTTTTTTAGGATGGTAATCCAACTCAATCCAGCTTGAAAGGTTTCCAGAATCAGAAATTCAAATAGTTTTTGGTCTTCATAAACGGGCACGCCCCATTCTTGGTCATGGTATTTTTTGTATAAATCACTAGATAAACACCAGCCGCATCTTTTAAGTTCTTCCATAAATGAGTTCCTTTTCGTTCAAAGTTTCAAATCCAAAAATAGGATTATATTTTGAGATTCTAAATCTTGTAAGATTGGAAATTAATTATTTCAAACTGCTATTCAAATCAATATTATCAAGGAATCTCAATCATGAAAACACCTTAAATTTTACTTATGAAATTTAAAAAATCATTCTATTTGTGATACCATTTTCAATATGGTCTATTGTAAAATCTTTGGTTTTAAGGTTGGCTTTTAAGTGAGCAAAGCTATTACAATTAGTCCATTTGATATCTAAGAAATCATCTTCAGCATCATTAATTTCTACTTCACCTGAAAATGCATCCGAAGTGTTTCTTAGATGAATAATGACCAACTGATTCTTAACAACATCTTGTTTCAACCCTTGCTCAATATCTTGCATTGATAGTGTGGTGCGATTAATTTCTTTATGTCCCGCACTGCCTCCATTATCTGCAGCTTCGTAATTGTTTTTACCCGCAAAAATATCTAGATACCAAACCTGAGGTATTCCGGGCATAAACATTTGAATGGCTCTCGCAAGAAGCAACTTTTGTTCGTCTTCTCCTAATGCACTAAAAAATGTAGCATTTATTTGATAATACGAAATTTTATTCCCAGAAGGATCGTAAAGATTCTTTACTCGACCGCCACGTTCCATGATTGTGGTCATGATTCTTTCAATCTCTGAATCTTCTAGCAATCCTTTATTATAAACGCCATTTATCTCCTTGCCTTTCAAATCGAGAACAGGTATGCCATCATGACAACCCAGCATGTTTATTGTTTTATATCCTTTGGTAATAATTTCCTTGGCCCATCTTAATATGGCTTTACTGGTTTTGTTTTCAATAGTATGTATTGTTAAACCAGGCAAGAAAAAGTCGTAGATATAATATCCTTTATTGGCTACCTCATCATGTAAATGCAAACCATATTCTGCGTGAATTTCGGGCAATAGCATCAAATTATTTTGTTGTGCTATTTTCTTGATACGCTCTAAATAGTCCCAAGTCCCCGGTTTATTAAAAAAATTGGATTCCCCAACTTGTTTATGCAAATAGGCAAAAGCATCTAATCGAAGAATAGTACAGCCATAGCCGCTTAATTTCTTTAGTGTCTCTTCGTAAAAACCCCAAACCAAAGGCGATTCAGCATTGACATCCATTTGTCCTAAATAGGAGCGATTTTGTTCTACAATTTGTAAAATTTCTGATTTAAAAGGAGTACACTCTTTAAAATCTATGGTTGTAAAATCTTTATTGTCATCAATTGCAGTATTAATTAGGGCAACAATAAATAGACTTTGCTCTTCCGTTAATCCTTTTATGTTTTTTAAATCTGCTACAGCAATCGGATTGTAGGTTATTTGTTGATAAAAAGTATTCCAATACGGCTGTTCTGTGCCATCTGGAAAACGTACTTTTAATACGGGCAAACCCGACTTTCTCATAAATAATTTATTGAGAAACTCAGGTTTTGGAATTACAATTCCATCTTCATTTTTTACCCCGTTTCCTTCCCAGAATTCATTCCAATTGATAAAAAAATCCTTGAATTTAGATTCATTACCGTGTTGCAGCATATCTTTAAACTGGGGAGATGCCACAGAAAGATGATTCAACACAATATCAAACTTCAGCTTTATCTGGAGCTTATTCAAGTCCTTTAAATCTTTTGTGCCTACTAAATCTTTATTTATATCATAATCAATAATAGAAAAGCCTCTATCTAAATCGCTATTAAAAAAGGTTGGTAACACATATAGCAAAGAAAACACATTTTTAAACTTGTCCATTTTGAGCATAGCTATGGTGTCACTAAATTTTTCTCCAATACTATCTGGATAAACATTTAGCATTACACCATTGCTGATATTTTTGTTTTTGTGTTGCATCGTATTTTATAGAAGTTTAGAAAGGATATTGATGTTATCTGGCAGTCGACCTACATTTTGCAGTTTTAAAGCAGCTAATTTCAAAGCGATATCCAAACATTCATGAATTGATTTTTCTTTTATATAAGCAAATAAAAATCCAGACCAAAAAGCGTCACCCGCTCCTGTGGAATCCATCACTTTATCAATTTTTATTGCCGGCATTTGTATTGTTTCTTTTCCTTTTTGAGATAATTTCACCCCATTGCTGCCTAAAGTTAAGCAAACCGTATCTACTCCTTGAAGATGAAAAAATTCGAATATATCTTCATGCGGAAGTTCTTTCTCAAATAGACGCAGCATATCATCTTCACTAATTTTTATTAGTGGATTGAACTGGCAATAGGTTTTGATTACTTTGAAAGCATTCTTTTGACTTTTCCACAGCTTTCTTGCATAGTTAAGATCAATACTTAGCTTACATCCTAAATTGTGTGCTTCTTGTGCTTTCTTTAAGATTGTTTTTTGTGCTGGATTTTTACTCAATGCGAAGCAAGTGGTATGGAATATCTTGGTATGGGATAGTGTTTCCGTTGAAATTTGGTCTTCATAAATGCAAAAATCTGCTGAACGATATGGGATGAAATCAGGTGTGCCCTCAGACCTTGAAACAAAAATTACACTAGTCGATTTATCATCCAAGACGTTAAGATGGTTTGTATTTACTCCAACTCTCGCTAATCGTTCTGTAATATAGGATCCAAAACCATCGTTCCCAACAGATGCAACCAGAATAGTATTCAAGCCTAATCGTGTTGAATTCATGGCGACATTAGTAGGCGAACCTCCTAAATATCTATGATAATCTCTAGTTTCATTAATAAGTACACCTTCTTGATGCCCAATAAAATCTACAAGGACTTCCCCAACACAAAGAATGTCTATTCCGTCCTTATTATTATTTATTATATTATTCACTTAATTCTACTTTTTTCGTTTTAATCAATAGAGTACAAAAAGCACTAATTAGCAGTAAAATACCTGCAAAACTAATTGCTTGACGAGGATCGTTATCTAAGAAGTTCTTTAAAATGTAACCAAAGGATAGGTTTTGGATGATCATTGGAATAACAATCATCATATTTATAATTCCCATATAAACCCCATAACGCTCTTTTGGAACAACCGCAACGACCATCAAATAAGGAATACCCATCATACTTGCCCAAGCAATGCCGTAGCCAATAATTACTGTAAAAAACACGTATTGATTTTGTACTGTTGGGAACCACAAAAAAGAAATAGCTCCAAATAGCAGACACGCAAAATGAATCATTTTTGCACCGTGTTTTTTGGCTAATTTGGCCAAATAAAAAGCAATTGAAAATGTAACGATAAATCCAAAAGCACCAATTAATCCGTTCCATTCTACTGCTTTTTCGTAACCCATCACATCTTTTGGAGTCACATTCCACACAGACAAAGCAATACTTTTTGAATTGTTTTGCCAATAGCACATCATCGCATACCACTGAAACAAATAAACCAGAAACAGTTGCCACATCACTGTTGGCATTTCTAAAACTGCTTTATAGATATCAACAAAGGGCGAAAAAACATTTAATGGTTCAGCTTTTAAAAGGTCTAATTCTTCTACTGTTGGCGGAATTTCTTTTGTTTTGCCCATACTCCACCAAATGGATGTTATAGAAAGGATTGCTCCTAAAAAGAAGGAGGCATAAATCCAAGTTGGTAACGATCCGGTATAGCCAACAAAAACAATTGGAAACAGAAAAAGAGAAATATAAGCCAGAAACTGTCCGAATCCAGTAAAAAAACTTTGTGCCTGAAAACCTATTGGTTGTTGTTCTTCGTCTAGCGTATCGGCAATAAAAGCCCGATATGGTTCCATAGCGGTATTGTTTCCTATGTCTAAAATCCAAAGCAACCCAGCAGCCATCCATAAGGAACTGCTATATGGGAATAGAAATAATGCGATACTACAAATTATGGCTCCAAAAAAAAAGTATGGTTTACGCCTGCCCCATCTAGGATGCCAAGTTTTATCACTCATTGCACCAATAATGGGTTGAATCAATAATCCCGTTAATGGCCCAGCAAGATTTAGTATCGGAATTTGATCTGGACTTGCATGTAAAAAGTCATATATAGGATTAACGGCACTTTGTTGTAAACCAAAACTGTATTGAATTCCAAAAAAACCGACATTCATATTGATAATTTGCCAGAAACTGAGTTTGGGTCTTTTGAAAGTCATAGCTTATTGTATTAGTTTTTTTAGAAAATCATCATAGTTGGCGTTATTTGAAAAAATTTCGCCATATTTATCAATTACTGGGATTCCAAGTCCTGTAGTACTAATTTTAGCTGCATTTAGTTTGGCAAGCATTTCATTAAGCGCAACTTTGTCAGTATCGATATCGAAAAAAATGAAATCTATTTTATTTTCTATTAAAATGTTTTTGGCATCAGTGCAATAGTGACAATCTGGACTGCCATAAATAAGGATTGCCTTTTTTGGTTTTTCATCTGTTTTTTTTGGTTTTTCAATATCTTGTGCATTCAAATTAAATTGGAAAAGAGTAACAAAGAGTAAAAATAAATAAATGTTTTTTTTCATCTCGACAAATTTAAAGATCATGTTAGAATTATGGACTTTTATTAAAAAACAATTCCTGTACCATAAAAATACAGGAATTGTTAACTAACTAAAAAAAATATTTTATTAGAATTTATATTGTAAAGATAGAGTTGTGGATCGACCCGTAATTGATCTTGCTCTTACTAAACGATCTCCTGCAAAAGCACCATCAACACCTTCAACTTCAGTAATACCAATCGTATCAAAAAGGTTGTTTACACTAGCCGCTAAAAATAGACCTTTAGTTAAACCTACTTTCGCTAACAAATTAATGTAAGCATATCCAGGCTGAATTAAATTGTTGTCATCGCCGGCAAATGATTTGCTTGTTCCTAAAACTGAAAGACCTAATAAATGTTGTTTGCTAGTTCCATATTCGTAAGTTGGAGACAAGTTGTAAACAAAATTCGCTTGTCTTCTTGGTGTTTTTCCATTGTTAGTGCCTACTACTGAAGATGTTCTGTCTTCAACTATTTCTGCGTTAGTATACGTTACAGAACCTATTACAGAAAAATCATCTAAATTGTATGCTCCTTCAAATTCTACTCCAGTAGCTTTGTATTTATTACCAGCATTTAGATTTAATGCAGTCCCTGCGGCTTCATCAGTTACACTACTAAAACCAGTTAAATTAACATAACCTGCAGCATATTTTCTTTTGTAACCTGCCTCTAATTGAGAAATTTTATCGTATTGTACCACAGCAGTTCCATTAGTTCCGTATGCATTTCTATCTGCGGCTCTTCCTGAAGCACCTACACTGTATCTTCCAAAAACTGCAGAAGCATCATTAATTTTATAATTTAAACCAGCAGAATAAGACGTGTAGTTATAATTGTCTCCAACAAATCTTCTGTCAGTAGCCTGAACAACAGGAACAACATTTTCTATGGCTTCTATACTACCATTTCCGTTTACATCAACAGGACCCTTTGTATTTCCATCGGCAATTGTACCATCAACATTTACATTGTCATATCTAACACTTCCGCTAAAATTTAATTTTTCAGTTATATTAGCATCGATACCTACATATGGAGCATTTACAGTATGTTGTAAATTGTAATTACGTTGGCAGCAGTTACCCCATACTGGAGTTCCGTATGCTAATTGACCAGCTCTAGAGTAACCATCTACATTAACTAATCTCGCTTCTCCGTTTCCTTTAACTTCTTGTAAGAAAGAATTCCATTGCCAAGAAATTTTAGTCGTTTGACTTGCTGTAAAGTAACCTGCTGTTACTGAAATATTATCACCTAATTTCTTGTTAATCTTAAAATCATTAAAAAGATTGTTTAAATCATCTTGAGTAGTATCAAACATGTGTATGTTTTGAATTAACCCATTTGCTGGAGCAAAAACAGATCCGTTATCAGCATAAGATAAAGTGCTTCCCACCGGAATGCCTATACCTGCTGCAAAGCTACCTGTAGCTACAAGGCTATTTGCGGTTCCAACCCCTGCGGAAAATGGTGCAATCCAATTTCCTTTATTAAATGAAATTCTACCTTTTTCGCTAATTTTCCAACCTTCTCCTAAATCAAATTCAAATTCTAAACCAATTGCTTGCGAAATAGGATTATTGCCTTTTCTTACATCTCTTAAAGTGTTGCCACTTTCACTAGAAGTTGGTCCTGCACTTTGTTGAGCATACTTAGTTTGTAAACCATCTGTTGTAATATCAAAACCTGGCAAGTTTGCAAAGGTAGGATTAGCATCAGTACCTTTTAATAACATCGGCATTGGTAAATACATTGGCGTTCTATCGTTTAAAAGTTTGAAGCTAGTTCTGATGTATCCTGACTCAAATTTTTTAGTAATGTTGGCTTTAAATTGCCCGCCTTGAGAAGCGTTATAGCCAGTTGATCTAGGTCCTTCGCCAGATCTTACAAACCCCCCTATGTGATAAGATATACCATTAGCTAATGGAGTACCATATTCAAAATCTAATCTGTTAGTTTTAAAATCTACACCTGTAGTAGAAGAAATAGATCCACTTTCTGTTTTACCTGTTTTGCTAATCATGTTGATTATACCTGCAGGTCCATTAGATGTTTGAGTAGAAGCTGAACCTCCTCTTATAGATTCAATTCTTCCTATGTTAGAATCAATACGTAACCAGTTGTCAGAGTTGCCAAAAGATGTATCTCCAAACAACATAACCGGTAATCCATCCTCTTGCAATTGCAGGTATCTGGATCCACCCGAAGATACAGGTACACCACGTACATTAAAGTTTGCATTACCTTCACCTCCAGATGACTCTGCTCTTACCCCGGGTATATTTCTAAAAACTTCTCCAGTTGATCTTGGAGCAGATTGCTCAATCTGTTTAATTCCAATGGAAGATACAGATACACTGGATTCTATTCTAGATTTGGCATTTAGAACTCCAGTAACAACAACCTCATCCAATTTATTTGATTGAATAGTGTCGGTAATTGGCTTTGTTTCATTTTGTGAAAAAATTAAATTGGATAGCAACATTGCTGTAACAAATCCCATCCTTTTTAGTAATACGTTGATTTTTCTCATGGTTTAAAATTATTTGATTAATAAATATGTTGGTTATTTTTTTCAAAACTATTAATTTAAGTGTTATATTTCAATTGATTCGTATCGAAAACGTTTTCGAAATAACCGAAAACGTTTTCGATTTTAATTAATATTTTTTTATCATATTTGTTAAATGAAAGAGACTACCTTAAAAGAAATTGCTGAAACTTTAGGAATATCCATAACCACGGTATCAAAGGCACTAAAAAACTATTCTGATGTTAGTGACAAAACCAGAAAAGCAGTTATTGCTCTTGCACAAGAACTTAACTATACGCCTAATAGTTTTGCGGTAAATCTACGAACTAAAGAGTCTAAAACCATCGGTCTGATAATTCCAGAATTGGTTCACCATTTTTTTTCCAGTGTAATCAATGGGATTATTGCCGAAGCTGAGAAAAACGGATATCTTGTTATAATTCTTCAATCGAATGAATCTTTGGAATTAGAAAAAAAACAAGTCGCGCTTTTAATTAACAAAAGAGTGGACGGAATTATAATATCACTTTCTAATGAATCCAACAACGATTTTCATATCAAAGAAATCCTTCGAAAGGAAATACCTTTTGTTCAATTTGATAAAATTTCTAAATTAATTCCAAGTTCTAAAGTTATTATTAATGATCGAAAAGCGGCAATGGAAGCTGTTCAGCATTTAATTGACAAGGGATGTAGGAAAATCGCCCATATCCGTGGCCCAGAAAACCCCCAAAACGCTATTGATCGATTTCTGGGCTATAAGAAGGCTTTGGAAAATAATGGAATATCTTTCGATTCTAAATTGGTCTATACTTGTAAAAACGTCACTTTTGAAGAGGGTTTAGAATTTGCCAAACAAATTGTTGAAGACCATCCGGATGTTGACGGAATTTTTGTAATCACAGATCTGGTTGCCGTTGGAGTTTTGGCTTATTTTAATGAAAAGGGTATTCAAGTTCCCAATCAAATTGCGGTAATTGGTTTCAGTAATTGGTTTATGTCTCAAGTAATAACACCAAAATTAAGCACTGTTGATCAACCGAGTTATGAAATGGGAGTTGCCGCTTTTACATTATTGCTCGAAGAAATGCTTTGTCATAAGGAAGGAAAAGTATTCAATCCCAGAACAATTGAGCTTGAAACGACTGTTATAGAAAGAGATTCGAGTTTGAAGACAAATTGAATCACATCCAATTCACGATACAATTTTAAAAAAAATTCCATTTCAAATTGCTTCGAAATGGAATTTATAGGTTGTAAAATCTAAAGTCTAAAATCAGAAATCTACAATTGAACTATCCTAAAGCAGCTCTTTTGAAACCGGTAACGATAAGATCTTTGTCCAAAGATTTAACATAAGCAGCAACGCTTAATTTGTTGTCTTTAATATAATCTTGGTTTACCAAAGTGTTGTCTTTAAAGAAACGTGCTAATTTGCCTTTAGCGATATTGTCTAGCATAGCTTCTGGTTTACCTTCTTGACGTAGGATATCTTTAGCAATTTCTATTTCTTTAGCGATAGTGTCGGCGTCAACACCAGTTTCATCTAATGCGATTGGAGCCATAGCAGCAGCTTGCATAGCGATGTTTCTTGCAACTTCATCAGCGCCTTCTATTTTGGCAGATAGACCTACTAAAGTAGCGATTTTGTTTCCAGAGTGGATGTAAGACCCGATGAAAGCAGCTTCTAATTTTTCGAAAGTTCTAATTTCTAGTTTTTCACCGATAACTCCAGTTTGCTCGATTAATTTATCAGCAACAGTTATTCCGTTAAAATCAGATGCTAAAAATTCTTCTTTAGTATTGAAGTTCAATGCCGAATTAGCCATTTCAGTAGCCATTTTCACAAAGTTCTCATTCATTCCTACGAAGTCAGTCTCACAGTTTAATGTGATCACCACACCAGCAGTTTTGTCAGCATTTACAACAGCAATTGCAGCACCTTCTGTAGATTCTCTATCAGAACGGTTTGCAGCTACTTTTTGTCCTTTTTTACGAAGGTTTTCGATTGCTAAATCAAAATCTCCTTCAGCCTCAACAAGCGCTTTTTTGCAGTCCATCATTCCTGCACCTGTGATTGTTCTTAATTTATTTACGTCTGCAGCAGTAATTGTTGCCATGTTGTATTATTTTTTAAGGTTATATATTTATTTAAAAATAAATTCCAAAACTCAAAAAACAAATATCAAATAAATTTCAATTTTTCAATTTCAAAAACTTGTTTTGGTTTTGAATTTTCGATTTGAGTTATATTTGTGTTTTGTTTTTTGAATTTTGGAATTAAAAATATTTTTATTCTTCAGTTGCATTAGGAGCTTCTGTTTCAGCAACAGGCTCAACAACTGCTTCAACTTCAGCAGTCGCTTCAACTTCAGCAGTCGCTTCAACTTCAGCAGTCGCTTCAACTTCAACAGCTGGAGCAACAACTTCGGCTTCAGCAGCAGGAGCTACTTCTTCTGTAGTTGTTTCAGTTTGTGTATCACCTTCAGAACTTCTGTTAGAAAGTCCGTCAATTATTGCAGCAGTTACTAAAGATAAAATCTTATCGATTGATTTAGAAGCATCATCGTTAGATGGGATTACAAATTCTACTTCACGAGGGTCAGAATTGGTATCAACCATTGCGAAAACTGGAATGTTTAATTTTTGAGCTTCTTTTATTGCGATGTGTTCTGCTTTGATATCTACTACGAACAATGCTGCAGGAAGTCTAGACATATCTGCGATTGAACCTAAGTTTTTCTCTAATTTAGCACGAAGACGATCTACTTGCAAACGCT
>CAZHVE010000064.1:0-12003 GCA_964535705.1 uncultured Flavobacterium sp. | reverse complement strand
AATTTTAAAATAAGAAGAAGCCGTCTCATTGAGACGGCTTCTTTCATTTAAAAAATTAGGGATTAATGGTCTCCAAATTAAAACAAGAAATTGACTTTTTGAGACAAGCTCCAATTTTTGTACAAGCTGTTGATTATTCTTTGATAAATGGCTTCGTAGTTGTTGAAAAACCATCTTTAACTTCGATTAAATAAACTCCCGCATTCAGATCACCCACATAGACTGCATCATTTTCAATATGATTTCTTACTAGTTCTTGTCCCATTAAGTTGAAAATTCTAAAATCAGAAGGTTCCTTAAGATTCGAAATATTTAATACATCTCCTTGTACAGGGTTCGGATATAATTTTAAAGATAGTTTATTGTCTTCTAATTTATTATCTGTTACGTTTAATGCAATCGACTCATTTGTAACGGTATCAGTTTTTGCAGTAGATCCTGTAATGTTAACAGTGTAATCCTCTACTTCTCCGTAAGGGAAAATTTCGCATGGATTTGGCAGCACGGTGTTTTTCATTGAAATCCTCATGCGAGTAGTGCCAGTTAAGGCGGTAGTCGGTATGTTCAGGTATCCACTCACTGATTTAGCTCTGGTTTTTGGTTTACTGTACACAAGTTCGCTAGTATCATTGAAGTCGCCATCTTGGTTAAAGTCAATCCAGACTGAGTATGCCTCATTTAGAGAGGAACCATTCCAGGCAGGAGTGATTACTATAGCATTGCTAGTTCCTATTGCTAAATCAGTTGACATTAAAGTAAAATTTGAATAACCGTTATTGTTACCTGAAGTAGTGTTGATAGCTCCTATTTGAACTTTGTTAATGTATTCTTTGGTAGTACTAGTTCCATTTGAAGGACAGTAAGCTAACATAGTGCTGGATAAAGTGGTGGCTCCTGAATCAGAAAGAGTCATTGTGTTTACGGTGTTGCTAGCAGTTGATAAGTTTCCAGCAGCATCTTTCGCTACTATATAAAAGCTATAGCTAGTGGAAGGAGATAAATTAGATAGGGTCAACAAATGGGTAACAGTGGTCGATACTAGACTATTGTTTTGATAAACATTGTAACCAATTACCCCTAAGTTGTCAGTTGCTGCTGTCCAAGATAAATTGGTGCTTGAAGTGGTAGTTCCTGAATTAGAAAGAATAGCAGCTGTTGGAGCTATAATATCATTAGCAGAAACAGTACTTGCGTTTATAGTGTTGCTGGCCACAGAAACGTTTCCAGCGGCATCTTTCGCCACTACATAAAAGCCATATGCAGTTGAAGCCGATAAATTGGATACAGTCAACGAATTGGCGGTAGTAGTTGATATTAGACTATTGTTTTGGTATACGTTGTAACCCGTTACTCCTAAGTTGTCAGTTGAAGCAGTCCAGGACAAATTGATACTTGAACTTGTTATACCTGAAGCAGAAAGAGTCGAAGCCGTTGGAGCTATGGTGTCTGAATAAAGTGTAGTCAGGTTTACAGTATTGCTTGCGGCAGACATATTGCTAGACGTATCTTTAGCCACTACATAAAAGCTATATCCAGTTGAAGCAGATAAACCAGACACGGCCAATGAAGTGGCAGTAGTGGTTGTTTTTAAAATGCCATTTTGATACACTTCATAGCCTGTAATTCCTACATTATCAGTTGCCGCTGTCCAGGACAAGTTAGTGCCTGAAGCCGTTGTTCCTGAAACCGATAGGGTAGAAGCCGTTGGAGCTGTTGTATCGGCAGTAGTTGAACCCGTAGAGATGGTAAAATTTGTATTGTTTACATCAAAGAAAATTTGATTAGTTCCTTTAACCATAATTCTGTTTGTGGTTCCGGCAATATTTGGAATTGCTACAATGGCAGAACCATTATTTGGAGTACCTGAAAGTAAGGTAATAGGGAAAGATTTTCCTCCATCTGTAGAGAGTAAAATATCCACAGTAGCGCAGTTCACTCCATTTGCGTTGGTTCCTGCCACTGTCCAATTGATGGTTTGAGTACTGCCAGATTTGTATGATACGGCACTATTTTGTGAATCAACGGAGAAAGGGCCAGAGTTACCATCTACAGTAATGGTCATGTCGTCAGTATTGTTAGCTGAGCCATTGGCTCTATTGTCACGAACTGTCAATCTGAAGTTCAAAGTTCTCGCGACTCCAGCTAGTACCTCTGTAGGGATTTCTATGCTTGAAGTAGTTACAGATCCTGCTAATACAGTTGTCATATTTGGAAAGTATCTGATGGCAGAAGTGGTTGGTGGATAAGATCTAAAAAGTGGCCCAGTAGTAGCAGTGCTACTTGGTACAGTAGTTGTAGCATTTCCTAAATCCATTTCTTCCCAGGAATACGTAAGTACATCATCAGTATTGGCATCAGTAGCAGATCCTGTCAATAGGAAAGGAGTTCCTTTTGGAATACTGTAATCTAATCCTGCATTTACTGCCGGAATAGCATTGCCCGTAGAAATTGCAACAGCACATGTTTTAGTTTTAATATTGTCAGTCACCTGTTGGATGCTAATAGCGTGAAAATAAGCATCGCTGAAATTTTGAACGTCTTTTGAAGTAGATCCGGCATAACTCATAATGGTGGATCCGCTTCCTGGTTCCATCTGTGCCCCAGAAGAGCTTTCGGTTACGTGGGAATAAGTATGGTTAGCGCCCAATTGATGTCCCATTTCATGAGCAACAAAATCAATGTCAAATCTATCACCGCTAAAATTTATAGGGTTGGCAGAAGTATAACCTGCTCCTTTGTTAAAGTCGGTACATACACAACCAATACAACCGGCATCACCACTACTAACATTAATAGAATTCGCGCCTAATAAATGACCTATGTCATAGTTGGCTAAACCTATTGCGGTATTTAAAGTTGTTTTAAGTTCAGATCTCCAATTAGATTTAATGCTAGAATCTGAATAAGGATCCTTCAAAGGGTCTGTATAGGTAATGATATCATTATTAGCTATAAGTATTAGTTTTACACCAAAATCTCTTTCAAAAACCCCGTTAATTCTGGTTAGGGTGTTATTCATTCCCGCAAGTGCTAGTGCTTTTGTGCCTCCAAAGAATTGAGCATACTCAGCAGTACAAGATAAAGCCAACCTGAAAGTTCTTAGTTTGGCGTCGTCAGCTCCTCTGGCGAGCATACTGATACTAGTTTTTCGCTGAGAGTTATTAAGTACAGGCTCGTCGATAATGCCGCATTCAAATTGGCTTAAATCAGTTTCTTTGTCTGATTTTTTATAAATCGTATACGTATTCAAATCGGATGTTACCGGTTCAATAAACACCGCCGATTGATCAGGATACAAAGTCATCGATTTGAATCCTAATGGAGAGTTACTGAAATAAGCTCTTGCACGAGGGTTATCAATACCTATGGCAACATAAGATTTTATTTCAGGATATTTTGCAGCCAATTCTAGATCCATTACAGAATTTTCATAAACGAAGAAGTTTTCCAAATTTCCATCTCCGTCCGGCAAAGAAACGATGGTGTTCGAAGAGGTTTTAGCATCCCTTTTTGGAGAGGAGGCTAACTTATTCTTTAAAGTGTTTACATCTAAATCAAACAAATGTTTTAATGGCAGGTTTGTTTTTTTGATTTCTTTAGAATCATTTTTTATGGAAGATGATTTCCATATAGAATTCCCGTTTTGAGAAAAGGAAACACTGCATGTTACCAAGAGGGTAGCGATTAATAATTTATTCATAATATTTTCATTTAGTAGATTAAAACTTTGTCTAAATTATAAATCAATTTAATTTAATCGACGAAACATACAAAAAAATCGATAAAATACACAAAAACTATATAAATTGTAGTAAAAAGATTAATTTTTTTGGATCGCTATGTAACATTTCTTTTGAATATTAAATAAATGACAATTGATTTCCTGTGCATTGAATGAACTACCACTTTCCTTATTATTTAAAGTTCTTATAATTTTAAGTGTCTTTAATTTTAGGTACTCTAAATTTAGTAAAAAAATCAGATTTTTTTTCAAACATTAACTAACCATTAACTTCATAACTATTTGATTTTTAATGTATTAATATAATAAATAGATTGTTTTTGGTTTTAGTAGTTACTAACTTGTGTTATCCATACTTCGTAAATAAAGTTTAAGGTACCCTGTTTTAAGTCTTATAATTATTTTATAAAAACAAACTTTGGCACAGTTAGTGAACAGAATTTAGAAAGTATGAATCAATAAATCGTAAAATCATGAAAAAGATAATAACCCTTTTAGTCGTAGTCGGAATGTTTAGCCTACAAAGTTGTACAGATAACGATAGCACGTCAATTGTGGATTATGACACCATTAGTGAGGTGTTTGAACTCAAAAATATAAATTTCGGGTATACTTCAACTGAAGGCTATACAATTTATCAAACGTTAACACCTTCCATTTATGCCTCGGATGTTATTTTAATTTATAGATTGTCCGGAACCATCAATTCAGCCACTCCAATTTGGCAACTTATTCCTCGCACTCTTTTTTTGGATCAGGGGAATGAATTGGATTATGATTTTGATTTTAGCAAGGAAGATTTTACTATTTATGCAGGTGGTAACTATGATTTAGCACTAACGCCAGTATATTTAAACAATCAAACTTTTAGAATTGTTATTGTTCCAGGTGCTTTTTCTGCGAATTTAAAAACTAGTAATTATGAGGATGTAATGGCTCGATTAAACATAAATGAAAGTCAAATTCAAAAAATAAATTTCTAAAAAAAAACATTTTAAACCAAAAAAGGAAATCTCACGATTTCCTTTTTTTATGAATCTTGAATTCATATTTATTTCCTTAGGAGACTTCCTCTTTACTCAGTTGCAAAGAAACGATAATTCCTATCAAAAGAGAAAGTGCGATAAAAGCCAATGAAAACCATTCTGGAATTTCAACGAAATCATGGGACAGCATTTTGAAGCCCACAAAACTCAAAATGGCAATCAAGCTGTATTCCAAATGGGCAAATTTCTCCAACATATTAGCCAAAAAGAAATACATGGAACGCAAACCTAGTATAGCAAAAATATTGGAACTAAATACCAAAAAAGGGTCGGAGGTAATCGCTAAAATAGCAGGAACACTGTCAAGAGCAAATATGACATCCATCACTTCGATAACTATTAGTGCAACGAATAAAGGTGTTGCCGCGGTAATGTGCCTTCTTTTAACAAAGAAATGTTCTCCGTCGATGTGGCTTGTGACGGGAATTATTTTTCGCAAGATTCTATAAACAAAAGATTTTTTGGGCTCAAATTTATCATCCTCTTTGGTGAATAGCATTTTTGCGGCCGTGCAAATTAAGAAAATCCCAAAAACATAAGTGGTCCAACTGAATTTATGGATGAGTAGAACGCCAAAATAAATCATCAATCCCCGGAAAATAATAGCGCCTAAAATCCCCCAAAACAAAACACGATGTTGGTATTTTTGAGGGATTCTAAAAGAAGAAAAAATAATGGCAATAACAAATATATTGTCTACGCTAAGCGATAATTCAATCAAATAACCAGTAATGAATTTTAGCGACGCGTCAATGGGTTTCAATGCGTCTGGATTTGCAATATAATTGGCGCTATACAACCAATAAATTACTCCAGAAAACAAAAAAGACATTGTTGCCCAAATACCAGTCCATTTTCCGGCTTCTTTCGAACTAATAATATGGGGTGTTTTATTTAAAACTCCCAAATCGAGAGCAAGAAAAAATAAAATAGCAGCTAAAAAGGAGATCCAAACAATCATTTTATTCAATTAAAAATTAAAAATCCGAATTAAAAAGTAATTAGATTCAAAGATACTTTGTTAGTGTTGATATAAAAATTTAAAGCATAAAAAAAGTGCTTTCATTTACGAAAGCACTTTTTAGCTTTATTGGCTAAGATTTACAACACTGATTTCACAGTTTTGATAATTCTTGCTGCAATTTTGTATGGATCGCCATTTGAAGCTGGTCTTCTGTCTTCTAAATATCCTTTCCAGCCGTGTTGTACAGTATAAAGAGGGATTCTGATTGAAGCTCCTCTATCAGATACTCCGTAAGAGAAATCATGGATAGAAGCCGTTTCATGTTTACCAGTCAAACGTTGTTCGTTATAAGCTCCATAAACAGCGATATGCTCTTCAACAACAGGGCGGAAAGCTTCACATATTTTGTCATAAGTTGCTTTGTCTCCACAAGTTCTTAAAACTTCGTTAGAGAAGTTGGCATGCATACCTGAACCATTCCAATCGGTATCACCTAGTGGTTTTGGGTGGTATTCAATATAGTAACCGTATTTTTCAGTCAAACGATCTAATAAATATCTAGCTACCCAGATTTCATCACCTGCTTTTTTAGCTCCTTTAGCAAACAATTGGAATTCCCATTGTCCACAAGCCACTTCTTGATTGATACCTTCAAAGTTTAGCCCAGCTGCGATACATAAATCAGCATGTTCTTCTACTAGATTTCTTCCATGTGTATTTTTACCACCTACTGAGCAGTAGTACATTCCTTGTGGGGCAGGGTAACCTCCAACTGGGAATCCTAAAGGCAATAAAGTTTTAGTATCCATAATGAAATATTCTTGTTCGAATCCAAACCAAAAATCATCATTATTATCATCAATTGTCGCTCTACCATTTGATGGGTGTGGAGTTCCATCAGCATACATGACCTCTGACATTACCAAGTACCCGTTGATACGAGTTGGATCTGGATAGATAGCAACTGGAACTAAAAGACAATCAGATGAACCACCTTCAGCTTGTTTTGTAGATGAGCCATCAAATGACCAATTTCCAATTTCTTTCAACGTTCCTTTAAAGTTTTCGTGCTCTTCTACTTTAGTTTTACTTCTAAGATTTTGAGTTGGTTCGTAACCATCTAACCAAAGGTATTCTAATTTTATTTTAGCCATAACTTAACTATTTATTATTATTGAATTAAAAAATATTGGCAAATATAATTTAAAAGAACGTATGTGAAAAATAATGGGGTCAAAATAACATTTGGTTATGATATTTTTGTGAATACCCTATTTTCGTATGGGTTAAATTTTAAATACGATATTTTTTTACACTAAAAATAATAATTATCTTTGGGGAAAAACAATATCCGTATGTCAACATTACGTTTTCAAGCTTTGAAAGAAGCATCAACTAGAAAACCCGTTCATTTTGAAGAGACCGACAGAAAGTCAATTCTTTTTGGTTTAAATGTCTTTAATCAAAAGGCGATGAAGCAATATTTGACTTCAGACGCATTAAAAGGAGTCCAAGGCGCTATACAACACGGCACAAAGATAGACAGGAAATTAGCTGATTATATTGCTATGGGTATGAAAGAGTGGGCTCTGTCAAAAGGAGTGACTCATTACACACACTGGTTTCAACCTCTTACAGGAAGTACTGCCGAAAAACACGATGCCTTCTTTGAAACCTCTTATGATGGGAGTGATCCATTCGAAAAATTCGGTGGTGGACAGTTGGTGCAGCAAGAACCAGATGCTTCTAGTTTTCCGAATGGAGGAATCAGAAACACATTCGAAGCAAGAGGGTATACCGCTTGGGATCCAACTTCTCCAGCATTTATATATGGAACGACTTTGTGTATTCCAACCGTTTTTATTTCCTACACTGGAGAAGCTTTGGATAATAAAATACCATTGCTAAGGGCTTTATCAGCAATAGACGAAGCCGCTACCGATGTATGTAAATATTTTGATAAGAATGTAAAAAAGGTAACTGCAACCCTTGGATGGGAGCAGGAATATTTCTTGATTGACAGCGCATTGGCAAACTCCCGTCCTGATATTGTAATGACCGGAAGAACCTTGTTGGGGCATACTTCCGCAAAAGGACAACAACTGGACGACCATTATTTTGGTTCTATTCCAAGTCGGGCCTTGACGTACATGAGAGATTTAGAGCAAGAATGCATGTTACTCGGAATACCAGTAAAAACCCGTCACAACGAAGTAGCACCCAATCAATTTGAATTGGCACCTATTTTTGAAGAAACAAATCTGGCTGTAGATCACAACTGTTTGTTGATGGACGTCATGCAAAAAGTGGCGGAACGCCATGATTTAAAAGTATTATTGCACGAAAAACCATTCAAGGGGGTTAACGGTTCCGGAAAACACAACAACTGGTCATTGGCTACGGATACGGGTGTAAACTTGTTAAGTCCAAGCAAAACGCCAATGAGTAATTTGCAGTTTTTGGCTTTCTTCATTAACACCATCAAAGCGGTAAATGATTATGAAACTTTATTAAGGGCAGCGATAGCAACGGCGAGTAACGACCATAGATTGGGAGCAAATGAGGCGCCTCCGGCAATTATTTCCGTGTTTATTGGGGAGCAATTGACTAAAGTTTTGGCCGAACTCGAAGGCGTGACCACCGGTAAATTATCGCCAGAAGAAAAAACCGATTTAAAACTGAATGTCGTGGGAAAAATTCCAGACGTGCTTTTGGATAATACGGACCGAAATAGAACGTCTCCTTTTGCCTTTACTGGAAATAAATTTGAGTTCAGGGCGGTGGGTTCTTCTGCGAATTGTTCGAATGCAATGACGACTTTGAACACCATTGTTGCCAAGCAATTGAAAGATTTCAAAATTGAAGTGGATGCTTTGATTGAGAAAAAAGGGTTGAAAAAAGACGAAGCCATTTTTAACGTGTTAAGAGAATACATCAAACTTTCTAAAAAAATCCTTTTTGAAGGAGACGGCTATAGTGAAGCATGGGAAATTGAAGCAGCTAAAAGAGGCTTGAGTAATTTCAAAACCACTCCAGAAGCATTGAAAGCAAGAGCTTCAAAACAGGCGTTTAGCTTGTTTTCTGAAATGGGAATCATGAACCATGTGGAGGTAGAAGCACGTTATGAAATTGAATTGGAAGAATACACCAAAAAAATCCAAATCGAAGGCAGAGTTTTAGGTGATCTTTCCCAAAACCATGTTATTCCAACAGCAATTCGCTATCAAAACACCTTGATTGAAAACGTAAAAGGATTGAAAGAAATTTTCGGGGAGGAATTTAAAACATTGGCAAAAGAACAAATTACCCTCATAAGAGAAATTTCGGGTCATATTGAAGGAATCAATTCTAAAGTTGAGGCGATGACAAACGAACGGAAAAAAGCAAATAACTTAACCGATGCACAAGAAATGGCAGAAGCCTATTGCAACAAGGTAAAGCCTTATTTCGACGAGATAAGAAACCACTGTGATAAACTAGAATTGCTTGTGGACGACGAAAGTTGGACATTGACAAAATACAGAGAATTACTGCTTACTAAATAAGAACAATACCTTTTTTTACAGGAATGCCTATCCGTTTTGGATAGGTATTTTTTGTGATAACTTTTCAAAACACTCGCAGAAACTGAATAAGAAAACACCAAAAAAAATATTTATATTTGCGCCATCCTCCTTCGGCGGAAAAGCAACAAAACTACACAACGATAAAATGAGTTCAGATTCCAGCAAACGTTACGCGCAAAGAGGGGTATCAGCATCCAAAGAAGATGTGCACAACGCCATAAAAAATATTGACAAAGGTTTATTTCCTCAAGCTTTTTGCAAAATTGTCCCTGATTATTTAACCAATGACGCGGATTATTGCCTGATTATGCATGCCGATGGCGCAGGAACTAAATCCTCTTTGGCTTATATGTATTGGAAAGAAACGGGTGATATTTCGGTTTGGAAAGGCATTGCGCAAGATGCCTTGATCATGAATATCGACGATTTATTGTGTGTAGGTGCTACCGATAATATTCTGCTTTCTTCCACTATTGGACGAAATAAAAACCTCATTCCTGCTGAAGTGATTTCGGCTATCATCAACGGAACTGAAGAATTGATTAAAGAACTCGATTCCTTTGGTGTTACCATTCATTCTACCGGAGGCGAAACTGCCGATGTGGGCGATATCGTTCGCACCATCATTGTTGATTCAACCGTTACGGCTCGAATGAAACGCTCTAAAGTCATTGACAATGCCAATATAAAAGCGGGTGACGTGATTGTGGGATTGGCTTCTTTTGGCCAAGCTAGTTACGAAAAAAGCTATAACGGCGGTATGGGAAGCAACGGATTAACCTCAGCGCGTCATGATGTTTTTGGGAAATATTTGGCGACCAAATATCCGGAAAGTTACGATGCGGCGGTTCCCGAAGATTTGATTTATTCAGGTCAGGTAAAATTGACCGATGCGGTCGAAAATTCGCCAATCGATGCCGGACAATTGGTGCTTTCTCCAACAAGAACGTATGCTCCTATCATCAAGAAAATATTGGATAAATACGACTCTTCAACCATTCACGGCATGGTGCATTGTAGCGGAGGAGCACAAACCAAGATTCTGCATTTCCTGCCTGCCGGAGGGCAAGGCATTCAAAACCTGCATATTATAAAAGACAATTTATTCCCAGTTCCACCATTGTTTCAATTAATTCAAGAGCAATCCAAAACCGAATGGAAAGAAATGTACCAAGTGTTCAACTGTGGTCACCGTATGGAAATTTACGTTCCTGAGACCATTGCTCAAGACATTATTGCCATTTCAAAATCATTCAACGTCGATGCCCAAATCGTAGGCAGAGTAGAAGCTTCCGATGCCAAAAAACTCACCATCACAAGTGAATATGGAACTTTCGAATATTAGAAAACTTCAATTGATTGCTAATCTTTCAATTTTTCAATTTTTCAATTTTTTTAAATGTACGAATTACTTTTTTGGAACTATCAGGACGGAATTTATCTCAACCACCACTTGGTTTACGAAGCTTTGGTTGAAGGACAAGATGTAGAAGGTCTTGAAACGCTGCCAGTTCAAGTTATAATAAATCGTATTAATAGTGTTTTTTCAAGCTGGGAAAAAGTAGATGAAAGCAGTTGGAAGAACACCAAAGGAAAGGGGGCTTTTCACGTCAAAACCACGCCTCAATGCATACAAATAGACTGCTACGGAACCGAGGGTAAAGCCATGAATCTCCTTGCAGATACTATGGAAGAATTCAAATGTCCACTCTATGACCCACAAATTCCCGTGCGTTACGACGAAATGAACGAATAAATTATTCCTTTATCTAACTTTTTAATTTAAATTCTCCTTTAATTTATGGGCGCATTTGTTATCAGTAAACGATTTGATGATCGGTATAAATTTGTATTCACCTCTAGAAAAGGCAAAACTATTTTTACAAGTCCCTCTTTTGAACTCAAGATGGAATGTGAAGAAATTATCGAAGAAATAAAGTCAAACCTAGAAAAATACACTTACGTGAAAGCCAGGGCGGCCAACGGGAAATATTTTTTTAAAATGATGTTGGAAGACGCCGTTATGGCCACAAGCCGAAAATATACCACGCCATTGCTACTTCAAAAAGGAATCGATGAAATTAGTCGCACTGCCTCAAAATCCGATGTGCTGGATTTTTCAGTGAATGAATTTGTATTTCCAGATTAGATTTCTCCTTGAGGAACTTTTATAAAGGACAATTGACGAAAAAAGGACGAGTAGTCCTATACACTTTTTTAAAGGCAAACCGCTGTTATGAACAGTGTTATTGATTAATACTGTTAACCACCCTAACAGGAATAATTTCAATTTTCATATACGGGTAATATGGCAAAGTTGAAAGTTTTGAATGCACATCCTCAGAATCTGCCGCCATCATTACCATAAAAATCCCAGACATATCAAGTTTAATAAAGGTAGCTACAATAGTCCCATTTTGTTCCAACTCTTTTACAACCTCCTGTTCTCTTGGGAGTAGTTTCATTCTTGTTTCGTTGTCCAATCCTTCTAATTGGATATCAAGCATAAATTTTTTCATTTTTTTTGTCTTTTGTTTCTGCCACTATCGTCTTTTTATAATGAGGTACAACGTACCTCAGCTTTGAAAAGTTGCGGCTTTTGGAAACGTTTAGTTTCCGTTAAAGATAAAATTTCTTGCGAAACGTAAACGTGAATTTACCACAAAATTCGCAATCTTGCCAAAC
>CAZHVE010000063.1:0-12201 GCA_964535705.1 uncultured Flavobacterium sp. | reverse complement strand
TTGGTGCACCAACTTTAAATACAGCTACAGGGGGTGTAGGAACAATTTCTGTTAATTCAGTAAGCCCATTATTATCCGGAAGTTGTCCTTCTGCTGCAGCAAGATCATTGGTATTGACATCTAAATTGCCAACTGCACCAACCTCCTTAGTGATGACTAGTGAGGATGAAACAGCTCATTTTAATGTAGCTGTGTCTCCTGCAACTTTTAACACAGTAGGTCTTAATTCACTTGCCAAAATCACTAAAGTAGGGCCTTACATAGGAACTGAAACTGAATTTATTTTGACAGCACCAGCAGCTGTTACAGCGGCAAGCTATCTTTGGACATTGCCTACGGGTGTGAATCCGACAGGATCGTCTGCTTTGGCTAATGGACAACCAAATCAGTTTACAAGCGATAGCTCTGTAATTACTGTAAACTTTGCAGGTGTTACTTCGGGAACTACAGCATTGCCTATTGTGGTTCAATCTGCAGCAGGTTGTGGGCCATCTTCCGCTAGAACATTATCGTTGGCTAGATCTTTACCTACTGCACCAACTGCATTAGCACTTACGAACGCTACACAAACGAATCTTATTCCTTTAGCTAAAATCACTAAAGTAGGACCATATACAGGAACTGAAATTCCATTTACATTGACAGCTACTCCATTTACGACTCAAGGAGCAACCGCTACTTCGTATGCTTGGATTCTTCCTACAGGGGTGAATTGTACTTCTGCAAATACATCAACAATGATGGTAAATACAATTGTAAAAACGGTTAATCAAGATTTATCCGTAACCACCACAATAGTACCAGTATTGGGTATTTTGACTGCTACAAGTACTATTAGTCTTAATTTCTCAGGTGCTGCAACAAAAACGACTGGTAGCTTGTTATTAAGTGTTTACGCTGTAAACGGTGCAGGAAATTCAATAGCCAGAACCTTAGTATTAGCCCGAGCCCTACCAACGGCTCCTACGAAGTTAGTTCTAACTGAAGGTCTTTCTACAACAGCAATTACTAAAGTAAGTGCTTATACAGGTAAAAACACCTCATTGACATTGACCGCTACTCCGTTTGCAACTCAAGGAGCAGAAGCCACTTCATTTAGTTGGGTGCTTCCTGCTGGAGTAAATGTTACTGCTGGCGCTACGTTATCTAACAATAACGGTACTAACAAAACTTGGACAGGTACTACAAGTGTATTGACAATTAATTTTGAAGGTACAGGAGCAACATCAATTCCCTTGAGTGTGTATGCCGTAAATGGTACTGGAACTTCAGCAGCAGCTAGAACCTTGACTTTATTAAGTGCTGCGCCAGCTACTCCGGTTATAACTTATAGCACGGCAACAACAACTTTTGATAAATGTCACTCTACAACGTATACTGCTACTAGCATACCTGGAGCTACATATAACTGGACTATTCCACCTGGAGCTACAGGAACATCTACAACAAATTCTATAGTAGTTGATTTTACAAATGTGTCTACTGCTTTAGCTTATGCTGTAACGTGCTCTGCTACCAATGGCACAGGAACAAGCGCAGTAACATCGCTTACCATTAAGAAAGCGGCTACTTGCGCAACTCCTAGAATGTCACCAGAGGCATCAACTGCTGAAGAATTCAAAGTTGTAGCATATCCAAACCCGTCTAACGATCAAGGATTCAGAATTAAATCTAGTAATGCAAAATCATTTGGAGTACAGGTATATGACCTGTTGGGTCGTTCCATCGAACAACGTCAAATGAACTCTGATTCTAAAATAGGGTCTAACTATGCTAAAGGGGTGTACAATGTGATTGTAACGCAAGACGCAAACGTGAAAACACTTCGAGTGATTAAGAGATAAATTATTATACTTTTTTTTAAATAAAGGAAAGCCACTTCAGAAACGAAGTGGCTTTTTGATTCTCTTGATAATCTATCAGGTGAAAGAATAAATCAGTTAAAGATGGTTTTTTTTAATGCTATTATGCATTGAAATTAATTTCAAATGCTACTTTTACATAAAACCCATAACAACCTATTTTTAAGATGAAGTTAGCTATTAATCCTAATTAAAATTTCCTAAATTTGCTCACCGTTGGTTTTTAAAAACCTCAAACCTCAAACACTTTTTTAATGTCGAGTATAATTCAATTACTTCCCGATCACGTTGCCAATCAAATTGCTGCTGGCGAAGTCGTTCAGCGACCGGCTTCGGTGGTCAAGGAATTGCTTGAAAATGCTGTTGATGCCAGGGCAACGGATGTGAAGTTGATAATTAAAGATGCCGGAAAATCATTAGTTCAGGTTATTGATAATGGATTAGGAATGAGCGTTACTGATGCCCGCTTGTGTTTTGAGCGTCATGCCACTTCCAAAATCCGACAAGCCGAGGATCTATTTTCTTTGCATACCAAAGGGTTTCGCGGTGAAGCATTGGCTTCAATTGCCGCAATTGCCCATGTAGAAATGAAAACCAAACAAGACCAGGAAGAACTGGGGACACACATAGTCATTGAAGGTAGCAAGTTTGTGTCCCAAGACGTAGCAGTTTCGCCAAAGGGAACTTCTTTTGGTGTCAAAAATTTGTTTTTTAATATTCCCGCTCGACGTAATTTCTTAAAGTCGGATACGGTGGAATACCGCCATATTATTGATGAGTTTCAACGTGTTGCCTTGGCGCATCCCAAAATATATTTTACGTTTTATCATAACGGCAGCGAAATGTTTAATTTGCCTCCATCTAGTTTAAGACAGCGTATTGTTGCTATTTTTTCTGGTAAAACCAATGAAAAATTGGTTCCTGTGAACGAAGAAACAGAGATTGTAAGCATCCAAGGTTTTGCTTGTAAGCCTGAGTTTGCCAAGAAAAATAGGGGAGAACAGTTTTTTTTTGTCAATGATCGCTTTATAAAAAGTGGCTATTTGCACCATGCTGTGATGGCTGCTTATGACGGACTTTTGAAAGATGGCGCTCAACCCAGTTATTTTTTATATTTGACGGTACCCCCCAATACGATTGACATCAATATTCACCCCACAAAAACCGAAATCAAGTTTGACGATGAGCACGCATTGTATGCGATTTTGAGAGCTTCGATAAAACACAGTTTGGGACAATTTAATGTGGCTCCAATTTTAGATTTTGAGCGCGATTCCAATTTAGACACACCCTATCATTACAAAGATGTGGAAGTCCCCACGCCGATGATTCAAATAGATGGCAGTTTTAATCCCTTTTCGGAAGAAGATAAGCCCAATAAACATTTCACTAGTTACAGAAAACCCGAGACTACCACAAACTGGGAAAGTTTATATGTAGGTTTAGCGCCCGATTCTGAAGAAGTTGAAACGATGACTTTCGAAAATGAGGAAGTGACAACATCTCTCTTTCATCAGGAAGACGTGGAACAAGCGGTTCATAAAACATACCAAATCCATAAAAAATACATTGTAAACCCCATAAAATCGGGAATGATAATTGTGGATCAACAAAGGGCCCATCAACGCATTTTGTACGAACAGTTTCTGACCAATATCACAGTTCACTTGGGGTCTAGCCAACAGTTGTTGTTTCCGCTGCATTTGTATTTTTCTATTGGAGAAATGAAGTTGATAACCGAATTAAAACCTTCGTTGACCAATACGGGTTTTGTTTTTGAGGAAACCAACGAAGACAGTGTTTTGATTTCGGGATTGCCGGTCAACATTACGGAAAGTGAAGCTTCGCTGGTATTAGAAGAGCTTTTGAGCGATTTGCAGGACGGAATTCCTGAAAGTAGTTTCAGCCAAAACGATACTATTGCCAAATCTATGGCGCGAAGTTTGGCGGTTAAAACGGGAACTTATTTAACACAAAAAGAACAGGAAAACTTGGTTAACGGCCTTTTTGCCTGCAAGGACCCCAATGTTTCCCCATTTCAGAAACCTACTTTCATCACCATGCGTGTGGAAGATTTAGACAAAAAATTTGCATTATGAGAAACTTAACCGAAACGGTAAAGCAGTTAATTATTATTAATATCCTCTTTTTTATTGGAACTCTCGCATTGGGAGATCCGGCCTATAAAATATTAGCATTATTTTTTCTTGAAAATCCAAATTTCCAGTATTGGCAACCTATTACACACATGTTCATGCATGGTGGCTATATGCATATTTTCTTCAATATGTTTGCCTTGTATTCCTTCGGTACTGCTTTAGAGCATTTTTGGGGTGCCAAAAAGTTTTTGTTTTTTTACATTTCTTGCGGACTAGGGGCAACCTTGTTGCACACCGGAGTTAATTACTACTATTTTCAGGAAGGGTTGAACACGCTTGCAGCCAATGGATTTCATAAATCAGAAATTTTGCAAATTTTGAATCAAGGAAAAATCGATACAAAGTGGCAGGAATTATTATCGGCTTCTGAATGGCAAAATTTCACCGAAGCCTATCTTGGATCTGCCGTTGGCGCTTCTGGGGCAATTTATGGCATCATTGTAGCGTTTGCTTTTATGTTTCCCAATGCTGAATTGGCTTTGATGTTTATTCCAGTTCCAATTAAGGCGAAATATTTTGTGCCAGGATTAGTTTTGGTAGATTTGTATTTGGGAATCTCAGGACAATCCATTTTTGGAGGCGGTGGAATCGCCCATTTTGCCCACGTGGGTGGCGCCGTTTTTGGCTTCCTTATTATGTGGTATTGGAAGAGAAATCAGTTCAACAACAATCGTTGGGATTAGTAAAAGTAATCAGTATTCAGATTTGTAGTGTTCAGTTGTTGTGATGGAATCTAAACTCTTAAATTTAAACTCTAAAATGAGTAGTATAATAGACGACTTAAAAAACCAGTATAAATTTGGTGGAATAGCCCAAAGGTTGATCTATTGGAATATCGCTTGTTTTCTAGTTTCGTTAATGTTTTTTTACCAGTTTAGGGTTGGGGCATTTGATTTTCCCAATTGGCTCGCGCTCTCATCAGATCCTTCGGTCTTTATTGTAAAGCCATGGACGCTCTTAACATATGCTTTCTTTCACGATGGATTCGGACATATCTTTTTTAACATGATTGTCTTGAATTTTTCAAGCACCTTATTTCTCACTTTTTTCACCCAAAAGCAATTGCTGGGATTGTATGTTTTGAGTTCCATATTTGCGGGAATAGCATTTGTTTCAAGCTATTATTTATTAAATTTAAGTGCTTCTATTGTTGGTGCTTCGGCAGCGATTATGGCTATTTTAGTGGCCACAACTACCTATAGTCCTTTAATGAATGTTCGTTTGTTGCTTATTGGTAACGTAAAACTGTGGCATATTACACTTGTAATTCTTGTGATTGACTTGATGCAAATCCGTATGGATAATTCGGGAGGGCATATTGCTCATTTAGCGGGTGCTTTTTTTGGTTTTATATTTATTAAATTGCTTCAAAACGGAACCGATTTGAGTAAAATAGTTTCTAACATAATCAATTTTTTCGTTAATTTGTTTTCTAAATCTCCTTCGACACCTTTCAAAAAGGTGCATAAAAATTATAAAAAACCAACACAGAAGCCGGTTTCCAAGATTATTACGAAGGACAAGACGCAACAGCAAGTCGATGAAATTTTAGATAAAATCAGTCGTTCAGGCTATGATTGTCTGACAAAAGAAGAAAAAGAATTTTTGTTTAAAACAGGGAAGTAATTTTGTTTGAAGTCTAAGGTTAATCAACTTTATACTCATACATTAAATTAATTAAAAATGAAAAACCTCTCTTGGTTTAATAAAATAATGTTTCTCCTGAATGTAGTGCTGACCTTATCTACATTCATTGCTTATGTTTTGCCATTTTTGGCTCCGAAAGTTTTTCCTATTTTATCAGTGCTGACTTTGTTTATGCCATTGTTTTTCATTTTGAATGGCTTGTTTTTCATTTATTGGGGAATTCAATTCAAGAAACGCATGATTTTGTCTGGCTTGGTGCTTTTGATGGGCATTACATTTATCAATAAATTCTATAAATTTTCTGTCAAAGAGTATCCGGAAACCGAGAATGATTTTACAGTTATGAGTTATAATGTCCGACTGTTTAACGTTTTCGAATGGTTGGATCGAGATGATGTACCAGAGAATATCTTGGCGTTTATCAATGACAAAAATCCAGACATAATATGCATCCAAGAATTCTCTAATTCGGCTAATATAGATTTGAAAGTGTATCGTCATCGTTACATTTTTATGGGAGGCAATAAAATAAAAACAGGTCAGGCTATTTTTTCTAAATTCCCGATTATAGATCAAGGAAATATTGCTTTTCCAAATTCGAACAACAATGTTGTTTTTGCCGACATCAAAAAAGGGAAAGACATTATTAGGGTTTATAATATGCACTTGCAGTCCATAAAAATTTCACCCGATGTCAATGAAATTAATGAAAATATCGATGCCATTAATCAGGGAAAATCACAAAAGCTTTTCAATAGAATTAGCATAGCCTTCAAACAACAACAACAGCAAGCTGAGATGATCAAAGAGCATAAAAAAGACTGTCTATATCCAATTATTATCTGTGGAGACCTTAATAACAGCGCTTTTTCCTATGTTTATAGGAATATAAAAGGAAAATTAAAAGATGCGTTTGAAGAAGCCGGTAAGGGATTTGGGCCAACGTATAAGTTTCGCTATTATCCAGCCCGTATCGATTATATTTTTGCAGATGATAATATGACGGTCAAAAAATTTGAAAGCTTTCCCGAATTCGAAAATTCCGATCATTATCCCATTATGGCAAAATTATCAATGGAATAGTGGAGAAGCAAACAATCTATTTGACTACCAACCTTTGATTTTTCAAATAATCTAACGTATATTTTCCTTCATTAAATAGCACATCCAGAATACTAAGATTGTTCAAAAAACCTTGTTTTTCTTCAAATACTTGGGTGTAGGGTTCGAATTGAGAATCGTCTTTTTTACCGTTTGCCAATTGTCTAAAATCCATTACTGCTTTTGAATCTACTTCGTTCAAGTATTCGGTTGTGGTATTGTACGCTAATTTCATCCGCAAACATTTGGAAGCAAGCTCTATCGTTTCGAAATTCAAATCCATCAGATAAGTGTGTTTCTTTTTGAATAGGGGACGAATATCATCTTCAAAAAACTCAAAAAATGGGGAGCTTCGATAGGCCGCTTCGAGTGATTTGAAATGTTGTTTTTGCCAGTCGAAATCGGTTTCTATTTTGACCTCTTTTGTTTTTTGATGTATTTGTTTGGAATGTTTTACAGGAATATTCAGTAACTGAATGCCGTTTGGACTGTAAATATAAGTTCTGTTTCTATTGGTTTGCTTCTGAAAATTGTCCTCCATTTCGAACACAATCTTTTCCGATTGAGCCATTGCAACATAATGACTAATCGAAGGAAAATAAGTGGGGTGTATAAGAAGGTTCATTTTTAGAAGGTTTATGAGTTTTGAACGTTATGGGTTTAAAAGGTCATTCTAAACCCATATTGTCCTAAACTGCTACGCTTTTCTCTCTTTTCTTCTTTTCCACAGATATTCACCACCAAAAAAGATTGCTAAAGCGACTAGGAATAATTTGAAAAAGGATTGTGGTTGTCCATCACCGCTTACGGTAGTGAACAATCGTTCCCATCTAATTTTACCCAATCCTTTGCCATTGGTATTCCAGCTCATCCAAATAAATACTGGTTTTCCCACGATATGATTCTCAGGAACAAAACCCCAATAACGGCTGTCTTCAGAGTTATGGCGGTTGTCTCCCATCATCCAATAATAATTTTGTTTGAAAGTATATTCATTGGCAACTTGGCCATTTATTCTAATTTCGTTACCAATTATTTTTAAATCGTTTTCTTCATATTCGCCAATTATTTTTTTGTAAAAAGGTAAATTTATGGTGTTCAACGCCACCGATTTTCCTTTTTGTGGGATATAAATTGGGCCATAGTTGTCACGATTCCACTTGTTGTTTTGAGGAAAAACTCCTTGCTCCGTCTCTTTGGCAATATTTCGGACTATACTTTTTACGATAGGATTGTTTTTCAATCGACTTGCTGATTCTTCCGTTAAAGCATTAAAGTAAAACGAATTTTGTGCCGTTTGATAAACACCGTCCGTAATGTTTAATTCTTTTAGAAGATAGGTTGGGTCAAAACTCGAGCCGTCAGTAGTTATAGTATAGGAAAATTGCGGTTTTGCACGTTCCGGTAGTGCTAAAACTGCACCATTGATATAAACAATCCCGTCTTTTATTGATAAGGTGTCTCCTGCAATTCCAACGCATCGTTTTACGTAATTCGATTTTTTGTCAATTGGTTTTCGCAATCCAACGGTTTTGGTGTCTCCAAAATAATGTACGGTATCCGCTGGCCAATTAAAAACTACAATGTCGGTTCGCTTTATGGTTTGCAAAGCAGGTAATCTCAAATACGGTAATTGAGGAAAATTCAAGTATGATTTTTTGTGAAGTATTGGAATTGAGTCGTGAACCATTGGCAAAGCTACTGTGGTCATTGGCACTCTCGCGCCATAATTGTATTTGCTTACAAACAAAAAGTCACCCACCAATAATGATTTTTCCAATGATGAAGTTGGAATGGTATAGGGTTGTAAGAAATAGGTGTGTACAAAAGTTGCGACAATGATAGCAAAAAGCAGCGAACTTATGGTATCGGATGTTTTGTTTTCAGGATTTAAATTTCTATCCGTTACGTAATTTAATTCTTGGGTATAATTGATATAAAGAATGTACAAACCAAAGGTTGCGATACCCAAAAAGGTGTCCAATGAAGATCGTTTTCCAAAACTTCTTAAAGTTTCGATCCAAATAACAGGAAACATAATTAGGTTGATGATCGGGATGAAAAGCAACAGTGTCCACCACGATGGGCGACCTATTATTTTCATCAATACAATCGCATTATAAACGGGAATTGCAGCTTGCCAACGTTTTCTACCAGTCGCTTCATACAATTTCCAAGTTCCCAAAAAGTGAATTACTTGAACTATCAAGAAAAACACAAACCACTGATATGATGTCATAATATTTTAGATTTTAGATTTTAGATTTTAGATTTCTGTTGAAATACAAAATATAAAATTTGAATTATATGTTTAATTATTTATTGTTTTAAGTTTTTAAATCTAAAATCGCAAATCTGCAATCTTAAATTAATTCTAACACGTCTTTCATGGTAAAAACACCTTGTTTTCCCAAAATCCATTCGGCAGCAATTACGGCACCAAGTGCGAAGCCATCCCGATTGTGAGCTGTGTGTTTTATCTCGATAGTGTCCACTACCGAATTATACGTTACTGTATGTGTTCCAGGAATATTTTCGATTCTTTTGGCTTCAATGTATATTTCTTTTGGCTTCGGATTGTCTAATGTCCAATTTGTATAGGCGCTGTTTTCAATGACTCCTTTTGCTAACGAAATTGCGGTTCCGCTTGGAGCATCCAGTTTTTGGGTATGGTGAATTTCTTCCATTTCGACTTGGTACGAATTGAATTTCGACATCATTTTTGCCAAATATTCATTGAGTTCGAAGAAAAGATTCACCCCTAGGCTAAAATTAGAACTGGATATAAATGCCCCTTTTTTTGCTGTGCAAAGCGCTACCATTTCATCATAGTGCTCTAACCATCCCGTTGTTCCGGAGATTACAGGTATATTGGCATGAAAACAACTAGAGATATTAATGATGGCAACCGTTGGAATACTAAAATCGATGGCGACATCGGCATTGGAAAGCCCTTCATAAGTGTTGAACTCATCTTTTTTTAAAACGATTTCATGTCCTCTTTCTAGTGCAATCCTCTCTATGGTTTGCCCCATTTTTCCGTATCCTAAAAGCGCTATTTTCATTTGTTGTTGCTTGTTTTTTAATTGGATTATAGCCTTCACTTTGGAAAGTTTGGGCTTAAAAAGTATAATTAAATGTTAGCCCCACATTAGTCCTTGATGTTGGATCATCCGGGTAAACATTGGGTTTTACAGATAAGTTTTCATTCACGTTAAATTGTATTAAGGCGGCATCAACATTGGCGTCAACTATGTTTAATACATAAAAACCCAAGATAAATAGTGCTGATAAATCCCTGTTTCGTTGATAGAATTTTTGCCCTGCAATCAGTCTGCTATTGTCTAAATAGGAGAACTTATCATCGGTATATCCTTCTAATCTGCGTTTATAAGCATCCCTATATTGATGGTATTTTTTACTACTGTCGGAAAAGAAATAAATACTTGCTCCAATGGCACCGTACACTAGCGGGATTTTCCAGTATTTTTTATTGTAAGCCTGTCCCAATCCGGGTAAAACTGCCGAATAAAAAGCTGCTTTTGCTGGCGTCAATGGGTCTATATCATTCGATTTCAAGGTATCTTTTGCAACCAAAACCTCCGCTGTTTTCTCTTGCGAAAAAACACAGCTGTTTCCGATGATAAAGAAGAGCAAACCTATGAAAATGATTCTGTTCACTAGCCTTTTATTAATTTAATAATTCGGTTGAAGTCCTCTTCGGAGTGGAAGGGGATGGTGATTTTTCCCTTGCCGTTTCCAGCTACTTTAACGTCGACTTTGGTGCCAAAATAAGTGTTGAACGTATTTTTTTGAGTGTCTGCAATCTGAAACGACTCCGATTTTGCCTTCTTCGCTGGCTTGGGTTTCAAGCTTTCCTGATAGTTTTTTACCAAGGCCTCTGTATCCCGAACGGAAAGATTCTGACTTACTATTTTTTGATATATATCGGTCTGAATGTCTTGGTTTTCGATGTTGATTATCGTTCGACCATGCCCCATACTAATAAAGCCATCCCGAATTCCCGTTTGGATAATCGGATCTAATTTTAAAAGTCTCAAATAATTGGCAATAGTGGAGCGTTTTTTTCCTACACGTTCGCTCATTTGTTCCTGTGTCAGTTGAATTTCATCAATCAACCGTTGGTATGATAGTGCAATTTCGATAGGATCTAAATCGTGGCGCTGAATATTTTCAACCAATGCCATAACTAATGATTCATTGTCGTTTGCAATTCGGATATAAGCAGGAATGGTCTTCAATCCCACTAATGCGGAAGCGCGAAGGCGTCGCTCACCAGATATTAACTGGTATTTGTTGAAAGCTAATTTCCTTACAGTAATGGGCTGGATAACGCCTAATTCCTTAATGGAAGAAGCCAATTCTCTTAGAGACTCTTCGTTGAAATTGCTTCTGGGCTGAAACGGATTGATTTCGATGGCATCAATTTCAAGCTCAATAATATTCCCGACCACTTTGTCGGCATTTTTATCGCTTACAGATTTTATGTCGTTTTCCGGATCTTTCAGTAGGGCCGATAATCCTCTTCCTAGGACTTGTTTTTTTAGTGCTTTTGCCATAAACCTATTTGCTGTTTTTTGTTATAACTTCTTGGGCTAATTGCAGGTAATTGTTTGCTCCTTTACTAGTGGCATCATAGTTTATAATGCTTTCTCCAAAACTGGGGGCCTCGCTTAACTTAACATTTCGTTGAATAATGGTTTCAAAAACCATATCGTTGAAATGTTTTTGAACTTCCTCAACCACCTGATTGGACAGGCGTAATCGCGAGTCAAACATAGTTAATAATAATCCTTCAATATCCAAGTCAGGATTGTGAATTTTTTGGATGCTTTTTATGGTGTTCAATAATTTTCCCAATCCTTCCAGTGCAAAATATTCGCATTGGATTGGAATGATTACAGAATCGGCAGCGGTTAAGGCATTCAAGGTAAGCAAACCAAGCGATGGAGCACAATCTATGATGATGTAGTCGTACTCATCCTTGACACTTTCCAATGCCTGTTTCAGCATATATTCCCTGTTTTCCTTGTCGACCAATTCGATTTCGATGGCAACAAGGTCAATATGGGACGGAATCACGTCTACATTTGGTGCCGAACTGATCACTATGGCCTCCTTTGGCGTGTTGCTGTGTTCCAGAATTTGGTAGGTTCCTATTTCGATGGTTTCAACATCGATACCCAATCCTGAAGTGGCATTCGCTTGTGGATCAGCATCTATAAGTAAGACTTTTTTTTCTAAAACACCCAATGAAGCGGCAAGATTTATTGAGGTTGTCGTCTTCCCAACTCCTCCTTTTTGATTAGCAATCGCAATGATTTTGCCCATTTATTTTTCTGAATTTGAACGGTAAAAATACAATTAATTATCGTTTCTGAAAATCTATTTTGTTAACATTTGTTAAGGTT
>CAZHVE010000062.1:5656-13446 GCA_964535705.1 uncultured Flavobacterium sp. | reverse complement strand
ATTAATTCTTATTCTGCCATCTTGTCATATTTGTCGAAATTGCTTTATCTTTGTACTCTGAAAACACATGATGGAAAAGATTATTGAAGAAAGCAAACAAGGCGAAAGCCTTGTCCTGGAACACAAACCCGAGAATACAAAAAAACTCTTTATAGAAAGTTACGGTTGCGCGATGAATTTTTCGGATAGCGAAATCGTGGCTTCTATTCTGTCATCGAATGGATACAACACCACGCAAATTTTGGAAGAAGCCGATTTAGTTTTGGTGAATACCTGCTCTATTCGGGACAAAGCAGAACAAACGGTACGAAAACGCTTAGCAAAATACAATGCGGTGAAACGCGTTAATCCAAAAATGAAAGTAGGCGTGTTAGGCTGCATGGCAGAACGTTTGAAAAGTAAGTTTTTGGAAGAAGAAAAAATTGTAGACCTTGTAGTTGGGCCAGATGCCTATAAAGATTTGCCCAATTTATTAGCAGAAGTCGAAGAAGGTCGCGATGCTATTAACGTAATTTTATCAAAAGATGAAACCTATGGCGATATTTCTCCTGTGCGTTTGATGAGCAACGGCATTACGGCTTTGGTTTCCATTACGCGCGGTTGCGATAATATGTGCACGTTTTGTGTGGTTCCTTTCACTCGTGGACGTGAAAGAAGTAGAGAACCACAAAGCATTATGAAAGAAATTCAGGATTTGTGGGATAAAGGTTTTAAAGAAATTACACTTTTGGGACAGAATGTAGACAGTTACTTATGGTTCGGCGGCGGACTGAAAAAAGATTTTGACCACGCCACCGAAATGCAAAAAGCAACTGCAGTAGATTTTGACCAATTATTAGAAATGGTAGCCGTTGGCTTCCCAAAAATGCGCATTCGGTTTTCGACGTCCAATCCGCAAGACATGCACGAAAGCGTTTTACACGTAATTGCTAGACATGACAATATTTGTAAACACATTCACTTGCCCGTTCAATCCGGAAGCAATCGAATTCTGAGCGCCATGAATCGTTTGCATACTCGGGAAGAATATATGGCCTTGATTGATAAAATCAGAACTATAATTCCTAATTGCTCGATTACACAAGACATGATTTCAGGTTTTCCAACCGAAACCGAAGAAGATCATCAAGACACTTTGAGTTTGATGGATTACGTGAAATATAATTTTGGTTATATGTATTCCTATTCGGAACGTCCTGGAACATTAGCCGAACGCAAAATGGAGGATGACGTTCCGGAAGTAACTAAATTACGAAGATTACAGGAAATTGTCGATTTACAGCAAAAAAACTCCTGGTTTCGCTCTGAAGAATTCATTGGAAAAACGACCGAAGTATTAATCGAGAAGGTTTCCAAAAAATCAGAAAAGGATTGGTCTGGAAGAAATTCACAAAGTATAGTTGTGGTTTTTCCAAAAGAGAATTATAAAATCGGTGAATTTGTGAATGTAAAAATTACAAGTTGCACCAGCGGAACTTTAAAAGGTGAAGCGGTTGGCTTGAGTGAAATGAATTAGAAAAACAATGTATAATTGATAATGAATAATTGATAGATTCAAAATAAGAAAATTAATTGTTCATTGTTAATTATCAATTATCAATTGAATGAAATGGAAACAGTACAATCAATAAAACAACGATTTGAAATTATCGGGAATGACCCCAAACTTAATCGCGCGATAGAAAAAGCCGTTCAGGTGGCTCCAACTGATATTTCAGTATTGGTTGTGGGTGAAAGTGGCGTTGGAAAAGAAAGCATTCCAAAAATTATTCACACCCTTTCGCACAGAAAACATGGAAAATATATTGCCGTAAACTGTGGTGCAATTCCGGAGGGAACAATTGACAGTGAACTTTTTGGTCACGAAAAAGGATCCTTTACAGGCGCGACAGGAACTCGAGAAGGCTATTTTGAAGTAGCTAATGGAGGGACAATCTTTCTAGATGAAGTGGGCGAATTACCTTTGACAACTCAGGTTCGACTTCTTCGTGTTTTGGAAAATGGGGAGTTTTTAAAAGTGGGCTCCTCACAAGTGCAAAAAACAAATGTGCGAATTGTGGCTGCTACCAATGTCAATTTATTTGACGCCATCGAAAAAGGGAAATTCAGGGAAGATTTATATTATCGATTGAGTACTGTAGACATAAGTTTACCGCCTTTGCGCGATCGAAAAGAAGACATTCATTTGTTATTTAGAAAATTTGCGGCTGATTTTGCCCAAAAATATAAAATGCCTCCTATTAAATTAGACGATAATGCAGTTCAATTATTGCAGAAATTTCGATGGAGTGGAAATATCCGACAGTTGCGAAACGTGGCTGAACAGATTTCGGTTTTAGAAACCAATCGCGATATAAACGGAACAACATTACAATTATACTTACCTGCGGAAGGAAGCAATTTGCCTTCAGTAATTAAAGAGAGGAAAAACGAAAGCGATTTCAATACCGAAAGAGAAATCTTATACAAAGTGCTTTTTGACATGAAAAGCGACTTGCATGATTTGAAAAAACTAACTTTGGAATTGATGCAAAATGGAGGCACAAAAGTACAAGAGACGAATTCGCATCTAATCAAAAAAATCTATGGCTCTAAGAAGGATGACAGCGAAATAGATTTTGAGGAAGAACCAAGAACGGCAATCATTACGACTCCAAACAACGATACTAATTATCAAGAGCAGGATGATAATTACCAATTTTCTGAAAGCATCGAAGAGGAAGAAGTTTTGAGATTAGAACAAAAAGAGGTTGAAATGATCAAAAAATCTTTGGAAAAAAATAAGGGAAAACGAAAAATTGCAGCCGATGAACTTGGGATTTCGGAGAGGACGCTTTACCGAAAAATAAAACAGTTTGATCTTTAAAAATTGAATATCTTTGACTTTTTTAAATTCAAAATGAAACATCTACACAATAGTTTTGCAGTTATTATTCTTTTGACGTTTTGCAGTTGCTCTGTTTATAATTTTACTGGAACTGGAAAAATTGATGCAAAAACGTTTCAGGTAAATTATTTTCAAAACAATGCCGAGCTTATTGAACCCGGAATTGAACGCACATTTACGTTAGCTCTTCAGGACATTATCCAGAATCAAACCAATTTAAATTTGGTTAAAACTGGAGGAGATATAACTTATGATGGCGAATTAACCAACTATAGAATAAGCCCAATGACTGCGACTGCAGACCAACAAGCATCGCAAAATAGATTGACAATCCGCGTAAATGTCAGATTTACAAATAAAAATAAAGAAACCGATAATTTCGAAAAACCATTTGATTTTTTTTATGATTATCCCGCAGCGCAGCAATTAACAGGAGCAACGCTAAATAGCGCTTTAAAAATAATTTTTGAAAGAATAACCCAAGATATTTTTAATGAATCATTAGCAAAATGGTAATAAATAGTTGGCAGTATTGAGTGGTCAGATTACAGACGAACACTGAACACTGAACACTGAACACTGATACTAAAATGAACGTAACCGATTATACTTATTTGATTAATAAACCAAGTACTATCAATGGGCAGCAAACTGACACATTAGAAAAAGTGTTGGATGAATTTCCGTTTTTTCAAAGCGCAAGAGCTTTGCGATTGAAAGGACTCTTCAACCAAAATAGTTTCAAGTATAATTATGCGCTAAAAATTACCGCAGCACACACCACAGATAGAACAGTTCTTTTCGATTTCATCACTTCGGACACTTTTGTTGCTATCCAAAAAGGGCTGTACGATAAAAAAGTACTTGAACTCCTTGATATTAGCGTTGTAGATTGTGAAGAAATTAAAACCGAAATAAGGCTTGCGTCAAAAATAGATCCTTTAGAACAATCTATCGTTACCTCTATCAAAGGAGTATCAGAAGTAGAAGAAGACACAAAAATAGCAGTAGAAAAATTAGAAATCGGAAAACCTTTGGGTTTTTCCATAAACGAAAAACATTCTTTTCAAGAATGGCTTCAACTCTCTAGAATAGAGCCTATCGTTAGAAAAAAAGAAAATTTGATTAGTAAAGAAACTATAGCTTTAGAAGAAGAAAAAAAGAAAAAAACCGAATTGATTGATAAATTTATTGAATCCAGTCCGAAGATTTCCCCTTTAAGACAAGAGGATGTTATTAAGACTTATGCCGAACAAAGCGACGCAGCCACTTCTTACTTAATGACCGAAACTTTGGCTAGAGTTTATTTGGAACAAAAAAAATATCAAAAAGCGATTAAAGCTTATGAAATATTAATTTTGAAATATCCAGAAAAAAGTAGTTTCTTTGCAGACCGTATTTCGGATATAAAGATTTTACAACAAAATAATAAATAAACAATGAGCACATTTTCAATTTTTTTGGTTTTAATAACAATAGTTTGCTTTCTATTGATTGTAGTAATAATGGTTCAAAACCCTAAAGGTGGTGGGTTGTCATCCTCAATAGGGGGGTCACAAATGCTAGGAGGGGTACAAAAAACGACAGACTTTTTAGATAAAAGCACTTGGACATTAGCCACGATATTAATCGCACTCATATTGCTTTCTAGTTTAAGTTTTGGAGGTTCGTTGAGCGATACCGATTCTAAAATTATTGACAAAACAGAAACCGCTGCGCCAACAAAAGCCGCTCCAGTTCAAAACACACCTGTTGCTGAACCGGTAAAAAAATAATTTTATGTCAAAAACATATTGAATGCCAGCTTGTCAAAGCTGGCATTTTTTTTAAGAAAAAATGTCAGTTTTTAGCAGTTGGCATAATTTCTGAAACCTAATTCTTATAAAAATTAATACTAACAAAATATCATATTATTATGGCTTTAAATATTAAACCACTTTCAGACAGAGTTCTCATAGAACCCGTTGCTGCCGAAACTAAAACCGCATCAGGAATTTTCATTCCGGACACTGCAAAAGAAAAACCACAAAAAGGAACTGTAGTTGCTGTTGGAAAAGGAACAAAAGAGCATGAAATGACCGTAAAAATTGGCGATACCGTACTATACGGAAAGTATGCAGGAACTGAATTAAAATTAGAGGGAAAAGATTATTTGATCATGCGTGAAGACGATATTCTTGCGATTATATAATATTAAATTCAACAAATAAACTAAATATTAACTTAATAAGAGGATGAGATTGCTTCGTTCCTCGCAATGATAAAAATGGCAAAAGATATAAAATTTGATATTGAAGCACGTGACGGCTTGAAACGTGGTGTTGATGCATTGGCAAATGCAGTAAAAGTAACTCTTGGACCGAAAGGCCGTAACGTAATAATTGGAAAATCTTTTGGAGGACCAACCGTTACTAAAGATGGGGTTACTGTTGCAAAAGAAATAGAATTGAAAGACCCGTTAGAAAATATGGGTGCTCAAATGGTAAAAGAAGTAGCTTCAAAAACCAATGATCTAGCTGGAGATGGAACTACAACCGCAACAGTTTTAGCACAAGCTATCGTGAAAGAAGGTCTGAAAAACGTGGCTGCAGGGGCAAACCCAATGGATTTGAAACGTGGAATCGACAAAGCCGTTGAAGCTATTGTTGCCGACTTGGCCAAACAAGCAAAAGTAGTGGGAAGCGATTCTGAAAAAATAAAACAAATCGCTTCTATTTCTGCCAACAATGATGAAGTGATTGGCGAATTGATTGCCAATGCTTTTGCGAAAGTTGGAAAAGAAGGGGTTATTACTGTTGAAGAAGCCAAAGGAACAGACACTTATGTGGATGTTGTTGAAGGAATGCAATTTGACAGAGGATACCTTTCTCCTTATTTTGTGACCAATCCAGAGAAAATGGAAGTAGAATTGGAAAATCCATACATCCTTTTGTACGACAAAAAAGTATCTTCCTTGAAGGAATTACTTCCTGTTTTAGAGCCAGTAGCACAATCAGGAAAGCCACTATTAATTATTGCTGAAGATGTTGATGGGGAAGCCTTGTCAACATTGGTAGTCAACAAATTGCGTGGTGCATTAAAAATCGCAGCCGTAAAAGCACCTGGTTTTGGTGATAGAAGAAAAGCAATGTTGGAAGACATCGCTATTTTAACTGGCGGAACTGTTATCTCTGAAGAAAGAGGATACACTTTAGAAAATACAACCATCGAAATGTTGGGAACTGCCAAAAGAGTAACTATCGACAAAGACAATACAACCATCGTGAGTGGTGCCGGTGAAGCCGATATGATTAAAAATCGCGTGAACCAAATAAAAGGTCAAATGGAAGCGACTACTTCTGATTATGACAAAGAGAAATTGCAGGAACGTTTAGCTAAATTGGCCGGAGGAGTAGCTGTTCTTTATGTTGGCGCCGCTTCTGAAGTGGAAATGAAAGAGAAAAAAGACAGGGTTGACGATGCTTTACACGCTACTCGTGCTGCCGTTGAAGAAGGAATCGTTGCTGGTGGAGGTGTTGCCTTACTAAGAGCCAAAAATGCTCTAACTGCTATAAAAGCCGATAATGCAGATGAGGCAACAGGAATCCAAATTATTGCTCGTGCTATTGAATCTCCATTGAGAACTATTGTCGAAAACGCAGGATTGGAAGGCTCTGTTGTTGTGGCAAAAGTTGCTGAAGGAAAAGGTGATTTTGGTTACAATGCAAAAACAGATGAATATGTAGATATGCTGAAAGCAGGTATAATTGATCCAAAGAAAGTAACCCGTATCGCTTTAGAAAATGCCGCTTCGGTAGCAGGAATGATTTTGACGACAGAATGTGCCTTGATTGACATCAAAGAAGAAAGTGGGGGCGGAAATCCTATGGGGGGCGGGATGCCTGGAATGATGTAAAAAAATATTACCAAATATAAAAATTCCGTTCATCAAAAGTGAACGGACTTTTTTTTGCCTAATATAAGTGCTGTACCAAACAAAAAGAATCTGACATTATCAATAAATTAACAAAATCAACGTTCATTTGTAGTTAAATTTACCCAATAAAAACCAACTTTTATTTCAATCTGTCGTAAACCATTTTATTTAATGAGATTTATCCTTATCATTTGCAGTTTAACAGTTTTTGTTCAATCCTTTTCTCAGATATCTGAAAATCAACAGAAAATAGAAAATAATATTCAAAAATATTTTTATTTCGACCGTGAAAACATTCATGTACAATTCAATAAAAAAATTTATGTCAACAATGAAGATCTTGCTTTCAAAGGATATGTATTCAGCAAAGAGGATAGCGCCCCTCATCTAAACACTACCAACATACAATTAATAATCTATAATCAGTCGCGCCAAATAGTTCAAAAACAATTACTATACACCACTTTAGGTACTTTTGAAGGAGGGTTACATTTGAACGAAAAATTCACAAGCGGTAAATATTATTTTCAATTTTACACCAATTGGATGAATAATTTCAAAGAAGATGATTCATTTGTTGAAACAATTGAGATAATTGACAAATCTGAAACCTATAATTTGGATTCAAATGAGCCTGATTGGAAAACGGCTAAAGCAACTTTTTTTCCAGAAAGCAACATCATTATTAATGGCATTGTCAATAGAGTGGGCATAAAAATAATAGATTGCAATCACAAAGGTATAGCAATTGACGGTGTAATAATTGATTCAAAATTAAATGAAGTGACTTCATTTAAAACGAATGCAATGGGAAATGGTGATTTTTATTTCATTCCAATTGCCAGCGAAACCTACTCCCTAAAAATACAATCGGGAAAAGTAAATATCTCGGAGCAATTGCCCAAAACACAAGAGACGGGTATAGTTTTAAGTTATAATAATAATTTACCCAACAATATTTTGGCAGTAGCCGTAAAGACAAATGAT
>CAZHVE010000062.1:0-5556 GCA_964535705.1 uncultured Flavobacterium sp. | reverse complement strand
CACTACAGTAGAAGCCAAAACAATTGCTAATGACAGCATTGTATTGATTGGCAAAACGGAAGCTAGTCAGGCAAATATAAGCATTAGCGTCCTTCCCGGAAACAATGCATGCGTGGGACATAAAAAATCTATTTTAGGCACATTTTATTTAAATGCTTATCTGGAAAAACCTGAGAGCGAAACGTTTTTCTACTATGATCTAGAAAACAAGACCAGAAAACAAGAAATGGAACTTTTGATGCTCAATCAAAATCGAAGCAAATATTTTTGGAACGACATTATGGCAAATCCACCAAAAATAACTTTCCAATTCGCTAAAGGAGTCACCATCAGTGGAAAAGTAGAAAAAAAAATAACTCCAAATTCGAAAAACAAAATTTTACTTATTTCATCTAAAAATTCTGTGTTTGAAGAAACTACAATTGATAAAGACAACGACTTTAAGTTCGAAAACTTTTTTGCCCAAGACTCTACTATTTTCCTTTTACAAATGATGAATGAAAAAAACATTACGATTTATACGAAAATGGCTCCCAGAGTGATACAAACTGAAACTCCTTTTCGATTTGGTTTAAATATAGAAAACAATAATTGTCCGTCTTTAAAAAACAACACCGACAACTTTACCTTTACCAATCCGAATTCCGCAAAAAACATAACTAATCTTAAGGAAGTGATTATAAAAGGCAACTATAAAAAACTCCTACATAAAGAGGAGGGGAATAATGCTATGGCAACTGCCTATAAAATAGATGACAACGAATTTGGTACCGTTCTTAATTTTATAAGTCAACATGGATACAGAACAGGTATCAACGAAGAAGATCAAACGGTATATATAAAAAGCTCGAGAAGTGCATTTTCAAACGAACCTCCTCCAACGGTGTTTATAGACAATGTTGTAGATTCTGATTTAAATCTCCTCTTTACACTTAGCTTAACTGAAGTTGATGAAATTTACATAGACAAATCGGGCTTCTCAAATGCAGTAGGCGCAGGTAGAGGCACCATAAAAATTTATCTTAAAAAAGGGGTGAAAAATGATTTTTACAGAACAAAATTAACCTCACTCGTTGTGACGAAAGGATTTGCGAAAAATATTGAATACAAAAATTCACAATTTGACACACAAAAGGAGTTTTATTATTTTGGAACTTTAAATTGGACTCCAAAAATAATAATTAAAGATAGCCCCAATTATGAAGTTACGTTTCCAAAGGGGAATCAAACAGAAATTCAAGTACTTATCGAAGGATTTGCGGCTGACGGACAACTAATATCCGAGATTAAAAAAATACCCGTGCTCAAAACAATCTGACCAAATAAAAAAGGGAATTCAAAATTTGAATTCCCTTTTTTATAAACATATCTGCTTCTAAATTCCAAGTCCAGAAAAACAATGGATTTTAAATCTATTCTTAATAATTTAAAGATGAACCCTTTTTTTCAAAAGTTTAAACAAAACAGGAAGTGTGGTCACAAGGATAATTCCTATTACAATGTATTCAATATGTGCTTTTAAATCAATCCCAAATTGTTGTTTAAATAAATCGGATAAGTAATGTCCTGCAAAAATCATACTGAAGGACCAAAGAACAGAACCCACTATATTATTGAACATAAACTTCTTTTTGTTCATCGCTGCTATTCCGGCAACTATCGGCGCAAAGGTTCTAAAAATGGGAAGAAATCGGGCGAAAATAATTGCTTTCCCACCGTATTTTTCAAAGAAATCACGAGATTGCAAAAGATATTTTTCCTTGAACCAAAAAGTATCTTCTTTATTATAAAGATAAGTACCACTCTTTACCCCAAACCAATACCCAACCGAATTGCCAAATACTCCCGCCAAAGAAACTAATGTCGCCATTAAGGTTAGGTTAGCTAAATCGTCACCAATTGCTATTTGCTGTGTCAATAGCTCGCTGTATATGCCCATTAAAAATAATAAGCTGTCACCTGGGAGAAAAAAACCTGCAAACAATCCAGTCTCCGCAAAGATTATAAAAAGCACCATCAACAGCCCTATCTTTACCCCCGAAAATTCCATTAAAATATAAAATTCAGGATTTAGTAGTTGCTTCCAATCAAAACTGTTCATAAAACTATTTTAAAATTTTTGGTGGTGAAAGTAATTATAATTTGGCGAAACAGCACCATCTTGATGATGCATTTCTGCTTTTTTTATAAATATTTAATATAAAGCGATTTTTTGAATTAGTTGAAGGGCATCCAAACGCTAGTATCAAGGTTTTATTTAGCCAACTCGTCTCTTTCGTATTGGCAACAATTGGGCAATTTATCGTAACTTTCCTTTGTTGCTTTTACTCCGTCGGCGTCATAACCTGACTTGGCTATTGCCTTTTTCACATCCGAAATAGAGGATTTTTCTTCATTTATGGTTAAATCCAAATTATGGGTTTCTATGCTCCAATTTGCCGATTTTACTCCATCAACCGAAAAAGCCGCCTTTTGAATTCGCCGCTGACATTGTTCACAATTACCATTAACAGTAATCGTGTATTTTGCATTTTTGTTTTTTTTCTCTTGTGCCTGTGTGGAAAGTGTAATCATTAACATCATTCCTAAAAATAGATTTTTCATTTTATTTAATTTTTTTATTATTATTGATTATTGTTTTTTGCAATTGACATTGCTTATTTAATTTTAAACCGAAGCCCTGCATAATACATTTGCCCAAAAACGGGTGCATATAAAATAGAAGCATCAAATGTTGGGCCAAAAGGATATTCGCTACCAAGAATTGCTTTTTCTTGGGTGTAATTGCCAATGTTTTCGCCACCAATATAGACTTCAAAAGTAGGTGAAAAAAGTTTAGTAATTTGTGCATTCATCAAAGAATAGGACGGAGAAAATTCTGGAAGTCTTGATGACGTATTGGGCAGTTTTTGTTTTCCGATCCAATTATAAGTGAAATCAAATTTCCATTGTTTGCTATCTAACTCTTCATGCGTTTCGTAGGCTAAATTTCCGAAAAATCGGTGTTTGGCCTGCAAAGGTCTTTCACTTTTTCCGTTTAAATAATCCGTTTGAATGTCGTAATACTTATAGGCGGTGCGCAAATCCAGATACCTTGCTAATTCAATATTAAAATCAAACTGTAAACTATTGGCATAGGAATCACCCTTTAGGTTGTAAAATGAAACTTTTTGAGGGTTTTGGTACAAATCAACGACTACCTGACTTTTAAAATCGGTTCTGTAAAAATCAAAACCAATATCAGCTTTTTTGCCTAATAAGGGAAAAACCTGTGAAAAACTGAGTCCATAATTCCAGGCAATTTCTGGATTTAAGCCATAGATTTTACCTTTTGAATCGGCAATTTCAAATACTCTTGAGCTCGCAAAAAGAGGTTGGTTTTCTGCAAAAATATTCGCACTTCGTTTCCCTCTTCCTATCGAAGCACGAATTACACCATTATCCCAAGGGTTGTAGCGGAGGTGTAATCTCGGCGTAATAAACATTCCTAAACGGTTGTGATTGTCGATTCGGCCGCCAGCAATAAAGCTGAAGTTAGACAAATTATCATGGGTATATTCAAAAAATGCGCCCATGGAATTGTCAATTCTACTGAAATCATTCACATTGACAAATTCCTGATATTGATCATACGTAAAGTTCAAACCTGTAGCAAATTTATTCATCGTATTATTAATAATCGAGTTGAAAATTAAATTCGAATAATAACTGCTTTGCTTAATATTATATAGGTTTTTTCCAAAATAAGATTCCTGATTATGGTTGTCAAATGCATTTTGAAAACCAAAACTTTGATACGGCATGTCTGGAAAAATATACCCTAATTTAGTCGACACATCAAAGCGCTCTGTATTAATTTCAGAACCCCAAAAAGGATTAGTTTCTTTGGATTTTTTTGGATCAAAATCAGTTTGTCCAGATTGTTTTTTATCATTCATATAACGAAAATTGACAAAACTAACCCAACCCTTTTTGGTATCCGTGTATTGCCAACGGTTTAAAAGATTGATTTGTTTTGCCAATGGATTATCTAGAAAACCATCCTTATTCATATCTTTTTTAGCAACTCTTGTGTTGCCGTGGACAAACAAACTAGTTAGCCATTTATCTGAAATCCTCTTATTGAAATGGGTATTCATTTCAAAGCGACTATCACTCGAACCATACACATTTAAGAAAAAAGGAATATTGTCAACCGGCTTTATTAATTCAGTGTTGATTTGTCCTGAAATGCTTTCGTATCCATTGACAACACTTCCTGCACCCTTCGTGATTTGGATGCTTTCGACCCAAGTGCCGGGAGTAAATGACAATCCATAGGCCTGAGAAGCCCCACGAACTGACGGGATATTTTCTTCGGCAATCATCAAGTAGGGACTAGTCAAACCTAGCATTTTGATTTGCTTCGTTCCGGTTAATGCATCCGAAAAATTGACGTCGATAGAAGGATTAGTCTCAAAGCTTTCGGCGAGATTACAACAAGCGGCTTTGAGTAATTCCTTGCTCGTCAATAGGGTTGTATTGGCAGTAATCCTAGAGGATTTTTGCAACCCTTTATTTCTAGAAATAACTTTAACTTCCCGCAATGTGTCCTGTGAATAGGAATTAAAGGCACACAACAAGGACAATAAAAGTATTGAAAATTGTTTTTTCATGAGTTTAGTTTTAATGTTATAAAAATTATCAAACCAACGGGGTTTGAATTTAATAAAACATTAAAATCAGGCGTAGAAAATGTATTGATGGTATAATTTGAAAAGTGGTGGTGCATTCGCATCACAATAATAAGAAGTAATGCGGCTACCTTCAAATTTTGAAATTTTAGAAAAAATAATTGGGTTCCATTCATCAACCAAAAAAACAAAATCAGGAATAAAGGAAATGGAATCTAAGATTGTATTTTCTGATTTTTTTTGAAAATGAACTACTTTATCCTTACAACAACTATCCATTTTTGGAACATTGGATGTCACTTTTGGGCCGCAACAATTATCTTTAACCGAATTGAATAATCCTGTGTTTTTCCAATAAATTGGCTTGACCGAGGCTACCTCTCCCCCACAGTAATGCACATCAACAGCAAACCCAATATTGGAAACCAATAGGAAAAAAGCAAGAGTAATACTGATGTGTTTTTTAAATTTCATAATACAAAATTAGGGATTTATCTACCTACTCACACCAAATTTATGTTAAAAATTAAATCAAATTACTACAAATCAAACTCTTGTCCCATAAAAGGAATAGCGCAATCAAACCCATATCGAGCAGCATTAGAGTTAGAGACTTTCTTCAACAACCCTAATGCCATTTTGTAGATTTGTTGGGTAGAAATACCTTCGTAAATTTCCTTTTCAATAGCCTCTAAAATAGTTTTCACCACCGTTTGGCTTGCGCCAGATTTCATAAGTGATTGCTGGAGTTTTAATGGATTATAGTCAACAATGTTTCCGGAATGTTTTACTATTTTCATTAATGTGTGATTTAATCGTTATTAAATCAAAGTGACTACTAAAGGTACGAAAAAAAGATTAGTCGTTTTGCTTTTGATAGTAA
>CAZHVE010000061.1:0-13493 GCA_964535705.1 uncultured Flavobacterium sp. | reverse complement strand
AGGGACACATGGATTTTCAGTCCATTGCTCTACCATCTGAGCTAAGGTACCATTTGTAATGCGGGTGCAAATATAGAACGATTTTTAGTTTATCCAAAACAAATTTTAAAAAAAATCAATTCGTACCTTCGCATCGTTAAATACCAATTATGATTCTAACCATTGACGTTGGAAATACCAGAATTAAAGGCGCTGTATTTGAGGGTGGTACTCTCCTGAACACCTTTGTCTGTATGAAAACGGAACTCCAAAAAAGGATTCAGGATAGCTTAGAAACCCACAAGGAGATAACTGATTTAGTAGTCTCCTCTGTTTCGGACATAGAAAAACATTCTTTTTGCAATTTTGATGAATCTTTAAAAGTTCATTTTGTATCGCACAAAGATTCCTTTCCGTTTGTCAATAGGTATGAAACGCCCCAAACTTTAGGAGTTGACAGATTGGTTCTCGCCACAGGAGCTACCTTACTTTATCCCAATCAAAATCGTTTAATTATTGATGTTGGAACTTGTGTAACCTATGATTTTGTTGACGAAAACAATAATTATTTGGGTGGAGCAATAAGTCCGGGCTTACGTTTGCGCTACGAGTCATTACACAATTACACCGAAAAACTGCCGTTGATGCCCTTAGAAATCCCTAAACATTTCATAGGAAACTCCACCTTCGAGTCGATTCATTCGGGAGTGGTAAATGGATTGGCGCACGAAATAGACGGTTTCATTACGCAATACAAGGAACATTATCCAAACTTTATAATAATTTTAACGGGTGGTGATACTGATTTTTTGGCTAACCGATTAAAAAATACCATATTTGCCAATTCAAATTTCCTGCTAGAAAGTTTGAATCAAACATTTCAATATAAAACCAAAAATGATTAAAAAAAGTATAATAATTAGCTGTTTGTTTTTGTCATTAGTGTCTTTTGGCCAAGAAGGAACGTCATCACCTTATTCTTTTTATGGAATAGGCGACATCCGATTCAAGGGAGCCCTAGAAAATCGTTCGATGGCGGGATTAGCAATTGCACCCGATAGTATTCATATTAATTTTCAAAATCCGGCGGGTTATTCCGATTTAAAACTCACGAGTTTCTCCCTTGGGGGGACTTACAATACGACAAGTCAAAAAACCAATACGCAATCTGGAAGTGTCCGAAGAACTACTTTAGATTATATGGCGGTTGGATTGCCGTTGGGAAAATTAGGAATGGGTTTTGGTTTGATTCCTTATTCTTCGGTTGGGTATAAAATCCAGACTATATCCGAAGATGCTACACAAAACAGCAAACGTATGGACGGTACAGGCGGTCTTAATAAAGTATTTTTAGGGTTTGGATACAAATTAGGGGCGAACCTAAGTGTTGGGGCAGATGCGCAGTATAATTTTGGAAAAATTAAAACGACAAGTTTTGTGATAGATTCTAATACTACGAATGGCACAAGTGAGGTAAACACTGCAATATTGTCTGGGATAAATTTTAATCTTGGGTTGATGTATCAAACTAAAATTACTAAAAAAATGAGTTTGTACAGTAGTCTAAGCTATACTCCAGAAAGCGCTTTAGCTTCTCAAAACACAAGAGAAATAGCTATTTCTGGAGATAATCCCTCTAAACTAGAGGACGCTAGATCGCTAAAATTGCCCAGCAAATTATCTTTTGGTGCAGGAGTAGGTGAGATTAGAAAGTGGCTTCTTGGCGCGGAAGTAAATTTACAATCCACAGGTAATCTAGTTAATTTTTATAATGAAGTAAACAATCCTTCCTTCAATGTAGTTTATGGGAAAGGTTCAAAATATTCTATTGGTGGGTATTTCATACCCAACTACAAGTCTTATACCAGTTATTTTAAAAGGATTACCTATAGAGGAGGTCTTAAATACGAAAAAACAGGATTGGTAATCAATTCGGAATCGATAGACGACATGGGGTTCACTCTTGGAATAGGGATGCCGTTATCAGGCACTTTTTCTAATATAAATTTTGGATTTGAGTTGGGGAAAAAAGGAACTACTGCAGCTAAATTAGTACAGGAAAACTATGCCAATTTAAATATTGGGTTTTCACTTAACGAAAAGTGGTTTGAGAAAAGAAAATTTAATTAAAACCAAGAAGCCAATTATACACAACAATAACTTTGTCAATTCGTATGACTTTACTAAATAATTATAAAATGCTCCCAGTTGTCACGGTTATTGCCGTGACACTGTTTTTTGGATGTGAAAGTAATTTTAGGGAAGTGCAGAAAATCAATTTCTCGGAATTTGTGCCCAGTGGTGAAGCGGAAAAAATTAACCTGAAATACACCGATTCAGGACACATAAAAGCCATTTTGTTGAGTCCGAAAATGTTGGAGTTTTCCAACTTGGATTTTCCTTTTACGGAATTTCCAAAGGGGATTGATGTCACCTTATACGACGACAAAGGAAAGCGGACATTCGTAAAATCAGACTATGCGGTTTCTTACAAGACAACCAGTATCATTGATTTGCAGGGAAATGTGAAAATCACATCACAGGATGGGCAATCCCTCGAAACCCAACAATTGTATTTCGACCAAAAAAACGAATGGTTTTTTACCGAAAAAAGCTTTAAATTTACAGACCCAAAAGGGGTTTCGAACGGACAAGGGATCGATTTTAGTAAAGATTTCAAGATTATCAATTCACAAAAAATTACGGGCGAACTCGATTCGGCCGAATAAATTCAAAAAATAAAGTATGAGTTATTTAAAATACACACAGTACGTATATCTTGTAGCAGCCGTTTTTTTTACCTATAAATCACTAGAACTTTGGAACGAAGAGAACGATCAGCATTTTCTTTTTCTGGGAATTGCAATACTCTCTGTTTTTATGTTTCTCTTCAGACGGAGATTTTCCAAGAAATTCGAAGATAGGAACAACAAATCCTAACGAATGGAAATTAGCATTATAATAGTATGCCTAATACTATGTGCCTTTTTCTCAGGGATGGAAATAGCCTTCGTCTCTTCCAATAAAATTTACCTTGAAATACAAAAAAAACAAGACAGTTTTATTTCGAGGATTCTTACAAGACTTACTGAAAAACCTTCAAAATTCATTGCTGCGATGCTTATTGGCAACACTATTGCATTGGTGGTTTATGGCTTTTTTACGAGTGTTTTATTGATGAATTGGATTAAACTTTTGGGATTTCATTTTTCGGATTTTTTAAATCTGATAATACAAACGGTAATATCAACCATAATTATTTTGGCTACAGCCGAGTTTTTATCCAAGGTTTTTTTCCAAATCTATGCCAATACTTTAATCAAGGTTTTTGCACTTCCCGCTTACGGGTTTTATCTTTTGTTTTATTATATCTCCTCTTTTTTTATCTGGGTTTCTGATATTATTTTAATAAAATTTTTTAAATCAAAAGGCGATCAAGTGTCATTGTATTTCAGTAAAGCCGAACTGGGGAATTATATTACGGAACAAATGAGCACGGTTGAAGACCACGAAGAAATGGACTCTGAAATCCAAATGTTTCAAAATGCATTGGAGTTTTCCGGAGTAAAAGCCAGGGATGTGATGAGCCCCCGAACGGAGATTGTGTCCATTGATTTGTTTGATTCGGTGGCCGAACTGAAACAATTATTCATTGAAACGGGCTATTCTAAAATTGTGGTATATCAGAACTCCTTAGACGACATTATAGGCTATGTTCATTCTTTTGATTTATTCAAAAAACCTAAAAACATCAAATCGATTATTATTCCTATCGAATTTGTCCCCGAGACGATTTATATTAAGGACGCCATGAATTTGCTAACCAAAAAGCGAAAAAGTGTAGCCGTGGTACTGGACGAATATGGAGGAACATCAGGAATCATAACTATTGAAGATATTGTGGAGGAGCTTTTTGGCGAAATCGAGGACGAACATGACTCAGACGAGGAATTGATAGAAAAAGAAATGGGCGATGGCACTTATCTTTTTTCGGCACGGCTGGATGTCGAATATATAAACCAAACCTATAAACTCACTATTCCCGAAAGTGATTCTTACGGAACTCTTGGCGGTTTTATTGTCGATTATACCAAAGAAATACCTCAAAAAGGAGATGCAATTGTGATTGGAATCTATCATTTTATCATCGAAGAAGCCACAAATAAAAAAATTGAACTAGTCAAAATGACCATAAAAGATTAATTTTTTTTTCTTAATTTGATTTTTCTTATAAAATATAGTGTGACTATTATAATTATTAATTAGATAATTGTATTTTCGCAAACTGAATATAAATTAACAACAATAAAAATGGCAGTTTTAGCAAAAATTAGACAACGTTCCGCTTTGATGATAGTAGTTATTGCACTAGCACTATTTGCATTTATAGCAGGAGATCTTTTTAATAATGGAAATTTTGGTAAAAGTTCAAAAGATGTGGGAAGCATCAATGGAAAAGATATTTCATTTGAAGAATTTAGAGTTAAGGTAAGCAATGTCGAAAAAAGTCAACAAGGAATGACTTCGACTGCAGCGGCAAACAGAGTTTGGGACCAAGAGGTTTCTATTGCTTTGCTTAAGGCTGAATTTGATAAATTAGGTTTGAGAGTTGGACCCAACCATATCATGGAGGTCTTGAAAGCGGATGAAAATATTGGAAAAAACCCACTTTTCTTAAACAAAGCAGGTGTTTTTGACGAAGCAAAATTCAAAGAATACTTCAAGTCAAATCCTGAGCAAGCTCAAGCTTTAAAAGACAGAGAAAAAGATGCGGATCTTAACGCAAAATATCAAATGTACAACACCTTGATCAAAGCAGGAATCTATACTACCGAAAGCGAAGGAAAACTGAAATACGAAATGGAAGCCAACAAAGTGAATTTTGCTTACGTTGCCGGGCTATATTCCACAATTAAGGACGATAAAGTAAAGGTTACCGATACTGAGATTGAAGATTTCATGAAAAAGAATGAAAAAAAATATAAAGCAGATGAAACCCGTGAGATAGAATATGTTTTGATTGAAGACAAACCATCTGCAGAAGATGAAAACGAAATCAAAAACAAAGTGAACGGATTGTTGTCAGGAAGCGTGGTTTATAACCAAGCAACTGCTAAAAATGACACCTTGCAAGGTTTCAAATCAGCTCCAAACACAATTGAATTCGTAAATTCAAATTCAGATATTCCATACGATTCTACTTATGTGCCCAAAAAAGATTTGTCGGCCGCCGATGCGGAGCAATTATACAATTTGGCTCCAGGTGCCATTCATGGACCTTATATGAATGGAAAATACTATTGTATTTCCAAATCATTGGGCCGAAAAGTGGGCGTAAACGCTAAAGCAAGCCATATATTGATTAGCTATGAAGGAACACAAGTTCCGAACAAAAAAGAACAAAGAACTAAAGAACAAGCCAAAACAAAAGCAGAAACGCTTTTGGCTCAGGTTAAGGCAAATCCGGATAGTTTCTTGATGCTTGCTTTCACAGCTTCTGACGACTCGTCTTCTCAACAAGGCGGTGACTTGGGCTATTTTGGTCCAAACCAAATGGTAAAACCTTTTAATGATTTTGTGTTTAACAGTGCTGTTGGTACCATCGGATTGGTAGAAACTGCTTTTGGTTTTCACATCATCAAAGTAACGGATAAGCAAGACGGTGTTCGTTTGGCTACTATTGCACAAAAAATTGAGGCTTCAGAGGCTACTTCAGATAAAATATTCACTCAGGCAACCAAATTTGAAATGGATGCTGCTGATAAGGATTTCGAAAAATTAGCTAAGGAAATGAAGCTTACAATTGCGTCTCCAGTTACGGTGAAAGGAATGGATGAGTCTTTCGGTTCTTTGGGTAACCAAAGAAATATTATAAGATGGGCCTTTGAAGGTGAAACGAATGTAGGTGGCGTGAAGCGATTTGAAGTGGCTAATTTAGGACACGTGATTGCCAAAGTTAAAACAGTAAATCCAGAAGGATTGATGGCTGTTGATTTGGCTAGACCTTCTATAGAGCCAATTCTTAAAAACAAGAAAAAAGCCGAGTTGATCAAAGCGAAAATGACAGGAACTTCATTAGAGGCGATTGCGAAAGCTTCAGGTTCAGCAGTTCAACAAGCAGTAGGTGTAACAATGGAAAATCCAGTGGTGACCGGTGGTGGCCAAGAACCTAAAGTGGTAGGAAATGCATTTGCATTGGCAACCAACCAACTTTCTGCCCCGATTGAAGGAAACGCAGGAGTTTATGTGGTGAAAAACAACAGCATCATTAAATCGCCAGCATTGAAAGACCATGCTCCTTATGTGGCGAAATTGAAAGCACAAAGCGCATCGGATGCCAATAGAGTAATTCCTGCACTAAAAACGAACGCTGAAATAAAAGACAACAGAAGTCAATTTAATTACTAAATTGAAACTGCAATGAATAAAAAAAAATCCCGATTTATTCGGGATTTTTTTGTTTACAGTACCATGTCCTTATATGGAATTATGGTTCGAAATCCTTTTTCCTTGAAATAGTCCGTAGGATTTTCGGATGCAATTGCCAAAACAAAATCACCTCCCCAAGCACCAAGACTTTTTACCACACCATTGAAATCTGGAAACAAAGATTCTTTTACGGTTTCGGTTTTAAGGACCGCACTCATTTCGGTTTCATGCTTTTCAATCGCAAAGGCAAATTCTTGCAGATTTTTAGCGTTTAAAACCTCCAAAGTAATTTTGTCGTTTTTGACAATGGTTTTGGCCAAATCGTTTTTCGGATTCTCATAATACGAAGCGATCGCCGCCTTGCTGTTTTGTTTTTTGTCGAGGTAAACAAAATATAGATTTTCAGAAAATACAGGGTCGAAAGCTACTCTTTCGAAAATAGGTTTGCCGTTTTCTAAATGATACAAAACAGAACTGTTGTTTTGTGCGCACGCAATATCATAACCGCTACCGCCAAAACTATTTTTGAGCAAAACAAAGGCGTCAATTTGAAACCATTGTGCGATGTTATTAATCAAAGTCGATGAGGTTCCCAAGCCCCAATTTCTGGAAAAACTGAGTTGGGTTGTGATGTGATAGCCTTCGGATTGATTAATAAAATCAGGATTCAACTCAAAAGCTTCATGTAGGATTGCTATCAGCGTATTTCGTATCGACGTATTTTTCTCCACCCTGTCTTTTCCAGAAATGTCCTTAAATGAAAAAGTGTCCTCGTACCAAACACTCCCGTCCGAATCATAACTAGTCCATTTTATTTCTTGATTGGCACCTTCTGAAACAATCAAATTTTGTCCAAATTTGGTGGGAACCGCCAAGGCTTTAGCCCCATCCAAAACTAGATATTCTCCTGTGATTAACAGTTTTCCGTTGCTGTAAAATTCTTTTTTCATTGTCATTGCGAGGTACGAAGCAATCTCATTTTTGTTTCTTCAGTTATTATAACCCTGAAAAGGTTGATGTGTTACATTTGTCGCCTTAAATTTTGGATATAATCCACAACGCCACTGTGTGAAACAACATGGTGTTTGAAATGCTTCCGAATCAAAATGCATTCTTCTTCAGTTGCTTCTAATTGATTGAGTATGTTATTCAAGTGCATCTTCATGTGTCCCTCCTGAATTCCGGTAGTGGTCAACGAGCGCAATGCGGCAAAATTTTGTGCCAAACCTGCTACGGCCACAAATTGCATCAACTCCTTTGCGGAAGGATTTTTGAGCATTTCCAAGGAGAATTTTGACAAAGGATGTAGTGAAGTTAAGCCGCCAACCGTTCCTAATGCCAAAGGAACCTCCAACCAAAAAGTAAAAATACCATTTTCAATTTTAGCATGGGACAAACTAGAATAGTTTCCGTTTCGGGAGGCATAGGCGTGAATCCCCGCTTCAACGGCTCTAAAATCATTGCCTGTGGCAAGCACAAGGGCGTCGATACCGTTCATGATTCCCTTGTTATGGGTTACCGCCCGATAAGGTTCCACTTCGGCGATTTGAACCGCTTGAAGGAATCGTTTGGCAAATGCCTGGGGATTCGGAATGTGTTTTTCTACTAAGTCTTCCACCAAGCAAGAAACTTCGGCACGAACAAGGCAATTGGGCACATAATTTGAGAGAATACTCATCACGACTTCGATGTCTTTTTCTTCCTCTGAAAATAAGTTGTAGGCTGACGCTTCTTCTTTCAAGGTTTTGGCAAATTCCTCTAAACACGAATTGATGAAATTAGCGCCCATACTGTCTTTGGTATCAAAGGTGGCATGAAGCTGATAATAATTGGGCAACAAATTGGTTTTGTCTTTTAGCGCAATGTCCAGAATTCCCCCTCCGCGTTTTTGCATGTTTTTGGTAATGCTTTCCGTGTTGATAAAAAAGTGGGCTTTGGCTTGGGCAAAAAACAACTCCAATTTTGAGCCGTCTCCTTTGAAAATAAAGTGGACTTGCCCTGTTTTTTCGGTATTGATGACCGTGGCCTTAAATCCGCCACGAGTAGACCAAAATTTAGCGGCTTTTGCGGCAGCGGCAACGACCGAACTTTCCTCAATCGCCATGGGAATACTGCTGTATTTTCCGTTAATCAGGAAATTTGGTGCAACCCCTAGTGGAATGTAGAAATTCGTTATGGTATTTTCGATGAACTCATCGTGTAGTTTCTGGATTTTTTCGTCAGAATTCCAATATTTTTTCAGCAATGACAAGGCATCTGTAGGATTTGAAAAATACTCCTTGGCAATCCAGCTTACTTTTTCTTCTTTGGATAATTTTGAAAATCCAGTGACAGGGTTATTCATTCTCAAAGATTTAGTTATGATTAGTTGCAAAGATACGTTTTTAGTGGTTTTATTTGCAGTCTGTAAATAGGTGCTGCCGATCTTATTTTAACATTTAACAAATGAAATAGGAAATAAGTCTAAATTTTTCACTAAAATTGGTCTTTATTATATCTAACAGCGTTTTATGAATTCGAATAAAATTAACTTTATATGTTTGTTGTTTTTTGTCTGCACTTTCGGACAACAAAAAATCACCGTTGAAGCCATTTATGCGGGAGAATATCAAGCCAAAGGAATGGATGAATTACAGTCCATGAAAAATACCAATCAATATACGGTCTTGAATTTTGACGAAAACACGAGTAGTGCGCAAATTGATTTATTCGATTTTGCCACCTTAAAAAAAGTCTCCACTTTGATTGATACCAGAAATCAGTCCAAGTTATTGGGTGGAATTGATAGTTATTCGTTCAATCCAACCGAGAATATGATTTTGATTGCCAATAATACCCGTCAAATTTATCGTCATTCCTTTACTGCCGACTATTTTCTTTATACTCTTGAAACCAAGGAATTAGTTAAAATATTGGAACAAGTTCAAGAACCAACGTTTTCACCTAACGGTAAAAAAATCGCTTACGCCAAGGAAAACAACCTTTTTATCTATGACATAGCATCAAAAACAATTAGCCAAATCACAACCGATGGAAAGAAAAATGCAATAATCAACGGAATTACGGATTGGGTTTATGAAGAAGAATTTGCTTTCGTGAGCGCATTCGACTGGAGCAAGGATAGCAAAAAAATCGCCTATATCCGTTTTGATGAAAGTCAGGTGCCTGAATTTTCGATGTCGATTTTTGGGAAAGATTTATATCCAAAAATTGAAACTTTCAAATATCCAAAAGCGGGTGAAAAAAATGCCTTGGTTTCCCTGCTTCTGTATGATGTTGATAAAAAATCTACAAAAAAAGTAGACTTGAGCCAATACAATGATTTTTATATTCCAAGAATTGAATGGACAAATGATGCTAATATCTTGTCTGCAAAAATATTGAATCGCCATCAGGACAATCTCGATCTCCTTTTTGTTGACGGAACAACTGCCACAACTAAAGTGGTTTTTAACGAAAAAGACAACGCATACATTGATTTTGTGGATACCGATAATTTGACTTTTCTGAAAGACAACAGTTTCATTTGGACCTCAGAAAAGGATGGGTTTAACCACATTTATCTCTACGATAAAACAGGAAAATTGAGAAATCAGGTTACCAAAGGCGATTGGGAAGTGACCAAATATTATGGCTTTGACGAGAAAACGAAAACCTTCTTTTATCAATCAACAGAAAACGGGTCTATTAATAGAGCGATTTACAGGGTTAGTAGCAACGGAAAAAACAAAGTACGATTGTCACCAAACGGAGGAACAACGGAGGCAACTTTCAGTCCCAATTTTCAATATTATATCAGCAGCTTTTCGAGTGCAACGCAACCAACGACTTATACATTGAATGAGTCTCAATCCGGAAAACAGATAAAAATTATTGAAAACAACGAAGTATTGGCCATAAAATTGAAAGATTATAATTTGCCAGCTAAAGAATTTTTCGTCCTTAAAACCGAAAAAGGAAATGAATTAAATGCTTGGATTATGAAACCCAAGGATTTTGATGCGAACAAAAAATATCCCGTTTTGATGTACCAATATTCTGGTCCGGGTTCGCAACAAGTGAATAACGAATGGAATTCCCATGACGATTATTGGTTTATGATGTTGGCGCAACAAGGATATATTGTAGCTTGTGTTGATGGTCGTGGAACGGGTTATAAAGGAGCCGATTTTAAAAAAGTCACTTATAAACAACTTGGGAAATATGAGGTCGAAGACCAAATTGACGCGGCCAAAGTAATCGGAAATTATCCGTATGTTGATAAATCTAGAATAGGAATTTGGGGTTGGTCGTATGGTGGTTTTATGTCGAGCAATTGTATTTTGAAGGGGAACGACGTTTTCAAAGTGGCTATTGCTGTTGCTCCGGTGACAAGTTGGCGTTTTTATGATAGCATTTACTCCGAAAGATACATGCAAACACCTCAAGAAAACCCGAGGGGTTATGATGATAGTTCACCAATAAATTTTGTCAATAAATTGAATGGGAAATTTCTTTTGATTCATGGTTCAGGTGACGATAATGTACATGTACAAAATTCGATGCAAATGATGGAAGCGTTGATTCAAGCCAACAAACAATTTGATTCTCAGATTTACCCTGATAATAATCACGGAATTTATGGTGGAAAAACCAGAATTCAATTGTTCAATAAAATGACAAATTTTATTAATACCAATTTATAATATGACAAATTCGACACCTCCACAGATCGATTTTTTTGGACACCCACGTGCCCTTTTTATCTTGTTTTTTACCGAAATGTGGGAACGTTTTTCGTTCTACGGAATGAAAGCACTGCTTATTTTTTACCTCACTAAATATTATTTATTTTCCGATGAAGCAGGGAATTTACTCATTGGGAGTTATGCTGCGCTGGTATATGCCATTCCGGTTGTTGGTGGTTTTATTGCCGACAGGTATTTAGGATTCAGAAAAGCGATTGTTTTTGGTGGAATACTATTGGTCTTGGGTCATTTAGGAATGGCTTATGAAGGAAATGCCACGACCAAAACATTAACAGGAGAAATTATAAGAGATGATTTTGCGTTGCAAATATTTTATTTGTCCTTATCTTTTATTGTTATGGGTGTTGGTTTTTTAAAAGCTAATATTTCATCACTTGTGGGCGAATTGTATCCCGTAGGGGACAAACGTCGAGATTCCGGATTTACCATTTTTTATATGGGAATCAATCTTGGTTCCTTTTTGGCAACGCTAATTTGCGTTTGGCTTGGCGAAGTATACGGTTGGAGTTATGGTTTTGGTTCTGCGGGCATCGGAATGCTTATAGGTTTATTAACTTTTATTTCAGGTAAAAAATTGCTGTTAGGAAAAGGCGAATCTAAAGTACCTGAATTTTTAGAAAAGAAAACTATTGGCGTCAAAAACGAATGGTTCATTTATGGTGGAAGCGTACTCTCAATAGCAATAGTTTGGCAAATGGTTCAAAGCCATAGCATAGTTCAAAATTTGCTTATTGTTGCTGGGTCCATTTCATTTGTTTACATAATCTATTACGCCCTAACACAATTGGATAAAATTGCCAGGGAACGCTTGTTTTCGCTCACTATTTTAATTATTTTCACGGTTATTTTCTGGGCCTTGTTCGAGCAGGCGTATACTTCTTTGAATCTTTTTGCCGATAGAATTTTAGACCGTGGCGTCATCCCTGCAGGTAATTTCTTAAGTCTAAATGCTCTTTTTATTGTTTTGTTGGCTCCTGTTTTTGCCTGGCTTTGGGTTAAATTGGGAAAACACAATCCCAATACGGCAGTCAAATTTTCAATTGCCTTACTGCTGGTAGGACTTGGATTCGGATCTTTGGTCTTTGGCATCAACATTTCTGAAATGGGTAAAGTGAGTATGTTTTGGTTGGTGTTAACGTATTTCCTCCACACTTGTGCAGAGCTTTGTTTATCGCCTGTTGGATTGTCTGCAGTCACCAAATTGTCACCCATAAAAATTGTGGGTTTTATGATGGGGGTGTGGTTTCTAGCCACCGCCGGATCTGAATTTATAGCCTCCATATTGGCTAATATCGCCTCTGTGGACACAGCAAACGGGGAAGCTCCTGATTTGAATTTGGCAAAACAAAGCTATTTGAAACTTTTCGAATACTTATTTTATACCGGAATAGGTTTTGGAATTGTACTTTTGGCACTATCAAAATCAATTAATAAATTAATGAACGGAGTAGATAAAGAATTAAATAATGAATGATATGAACCAAAATTCGACCGACCAGTTTTTTAAAAATCCAGTTTTAGGACACCCAGCGGGATTATTTGTTTTGTTTTTTACCGAAATGTGGGAACGATTCTCTTTCTATGGCATGCGATCCTTGCTTATCTTATTCTTGACCACATCCTTCGTTGATGGAGGCTGGGAATGGACAAGAGAAAATGCTTCGGCTCTTTTTGGGTCTTATGTTGGCTTGGTTTATTTATCCACGATGCTTGGTGGCTATTTTGCCGACAAGATAATCGGTTTCCGATGGGCGATTGTACTTGGGGCTACTTTAATGACCTTGGGACACGCCTCGATGGCAATGGAAACGGAGTTTTCTATCTATCTGGGATTGGTATTGTTGGTTTTCGGCAACGGATTTTTCAAACCCAATATGACTTCGATAATTTCGGAAATGTATACCGATCGTCCCGAGAAAAAAGACGGTGCCTATACCTTGTTTTATATGGGTGTCAATGCGGGCGCTTTCTTCGGAATATTGCTTTGCGGTTATTTAGGAGAAAAAGTGGGTTGGAGCTATGGTTTTGGCTTGGCTGGAGTTTTTATGTTTTTTGGGACCTTGCAGTTTTGGTTGTCCCAAAACATCTTTGGTGAGATTGGTTTAAAACCAAGTTTAGCCAGTAAAGCCAAAGCGGAAGCCTTGGACACCGACAAAAGAAATCCATTTACTCCAATACAATTGGGTGTTATAGCAATAACCTGTGTTTTGGGATTGCTCTGGATTCTAAACGATCCAGCGTCAAAAATTTCGGGAGGCAAAATAAATATTTTTGGTTTTCTGGGCGAAAACGGAAATTCGATTGCCATTGTTACTGCTTTGGGATTATTTATTTTGT
>CAZHVE010000060.1:0-13589 GCA_964535705.1 uncultured Flavobacterium sp. | reverse complement strand
GAAATCGTTTAGGAGATAATGCTGATATGGCAATGATCGAACTAGTAGATTTCAATGAACTTTACAATGGGGGTAAAAAAGAAGTTAAAAAAGCAAAAAGCCGTCGTGGTGGGAAAGCAAAGAAAGCAGATGAAGTTACTGAAGAGGCACCAGTTGCAGCAACAGAAGCGCCTGCAGTTGCTGAAGTTGAAGACTCGAGTGCTAGTGAACAAGTGGAGGAAACTCCAGTTGTTGAAGTTGAAGAAACTCTAGTTGCTGAAACAGAAAACGAAACTCCAGTTGCTGAAGTTGAATCAACTTCAGAAGAAGTTATCGATGAAGCTCCTACTGCAGATTCTGAAGATGAAACTCCGACAGAAGATAAGGTTTAATTATGAAAATAATCATTCAATAAAAATCAAGGATAAACTTTTATTAGTTTGTCCTTTTTTTTTGCCCAAAATAATTTTACAAATCTTTGCGAAAACTTTGTGCCCTTAGCGGTAAAAAATTAAATTTGCACAACAATTACTAAAAATGAAATACACAACACGACAAAGCGCCATATTATTATTAAGTGACGGAACCATTTTCCACGGAAAATCAATTGGAATTTCAGGAACTACCTTTGGGGAAGTATGTTTTAATACCGGAATGACGGGTTACCAAGAAATATTCACCGATCCTTCCTATTTTGGACAAATTATGGTGGCTACTAATGCCCACATTGGAAACTATGGTGTAAACGAAAAAGAAATTGAATCGAGCGGCATCAAAATTGCCGGTTTAGTCTGTAAAAATTTCAGTTTCAATTATTCAAGAGAAGACGCTACCGGAAGTTTGGAAGATTATTTCAAAAAACAAAACCTAATCTGTATTTCTGATGTTGACACGCGAGGTCTCGTTAGTTACATTCGCGACAACGGAGCGATGAATTCCGTGATTTGTACAGACGGAACGCCAATAGAAGAACTAAAAGCAGCATTGGCAAAAGTGCCCGATATGAAAGGTTTGGAGCTAGCTTCTAAAGTTTCTACCAATGAACCATACTTTTTTGGGGATGAAAATGCAAGGTATAAGATTGCTGCTTTGGATTTAGGTATTAAAACTAATATTCTCCGCAATTTTGCTAAAAGAGATTGTTACATCAAAGTGTTTCCATACGATTCAAAATATTCAGAGTTGGCAGCGTTTAATCCTGATGGGTTTTTCTTGTCGAATGGACCTGGGGATCCCGACCCGCTTTTGAGTGCCATTCAGGTGGCAAAAGAAGTATTGGAAAACAACAAACCGTTATTTGGAATTTGTTTAGGTCACCAAGTCATTGCTTTGGCAAACGGAATTTCTACTTATAAAATGTTTAACGGACACAGAGGAATAAACCATCCCGTTAAAAATATCATAACTGGAAAAGGGGAGATTACTTCTCAAAACCACGGTTTTGCCGTTAATAAAGAAGATCTGGATAATCATCCTGATATGGAAATTACACATCTGCATCTTAACGACGGGACTGTTGCCGGGATGCGAATGAAAAACAAAAACTGTTTTTCCGTTCAATACCATCCTGAAGCAAGTCCAGGACCTCATGATTCTTCTTATTTGTTTGATCAATTTATTGAAAATATAAAATAACACACCGTTGTTTCGAGATTATAAAGCTGCCTATTTTGGCGGCTTTTTTCAAATAGAAGATTTATCGTTTCTAAACTTTTGAACGGACAACCATCAATTTTTCTTGAGGTTCTTATTTCAGCAAACTAATTTTCAGCATATCAATTAAGTAAACTTCCTTATAATTTTTTGTTAATACTCCTGAGTAAACTTGTATTATGTGATTGAATTGTTATTTTTGTTTTGCTACAACTACTTAGAGAAATTGTTGTTGTAAACAATTCTTTTACTTGATTCTTAAAGTGTATATTTGGTCAAAATTTCGCCTTCTATAGTGATCTTGAATACAAGCCGTTTTAGCAATAATTTATAAAAAAAAATTAAATTTCAAAATAATGTTTTCAAAATCAATAGCAATGAAGTCCATAAATTTTACAATTGCACTTACATTTTTTCTGTTACTTTTTTCAAGCAGTATCGCAGTAGCTCAAGAAATCATCATGGAAAATGCAGTTGACACCATTAAAAAAAGTAATACTACCCAAAAACAGAAAATCGATGGTGTAATTGCTAAAGTAGGGGATTACATTATTTTGGATTCAGATATAGATAAGTCTTATTTGGAAATTTCAAGTCAAGGGGGGTCTGTTAAAGACATCACAAGATGTCAAATGTTGGGAAAATTACTGGAGGATAAATTATATGCGCACCAAGCCATACAAGACAGTTTAAAGGTAACGGATTCAGAAGTGAAATCTATGATGGAAGAAAGATTGAACTATATGGTAGAGCAAATAGGTTCTATCGATAAGGTGGTGCAATATTACAAGAAAAATAGTGAAGAGGATTTTAGATCTTATTTCTTTGATATTTTGAAAGAACAGAAGCTTACCTCAGAAATGCAGAAGAAAATTGTTGATGATGTCCAAATCACACCAGAAGAAGTTCGAAATTTCTTCAAAAAGATACCCACAACTGAACTTCCTGTATTTGGCGTGGAACTAGAAGTAGCTCAGATTGTCGTAACTCCCAAGGTTTCAGAAGATGAGAAACAGAAAGTAATTGACAAATTGAACGAGTTCAAAAAAGAAATTCAGGAAGGATCCAGTTTTTCCACTAAAGCAGTTTTGTATTCTCAAGATCCAGGCTCTAGGGCAACGGGTGGTTTTTATAAAATGAATCGGAAAACGCCTTTTGTAAAGGAGTTTAAAGATGTGGCTTTTAGTCTCGCCGAAGGAGAAATTTCGGATCCTTTTGAGACTGACTTCGGATTTCATATTATTTACATTGAAAAAATTAAAGGACAAGAAGTAGAATTACGCCATATTTTACTAACACCAACCGTATCCGAAACGTCCTTAAAAGAAGCCAAAGAAAAAATAAATTTGATTAGAAAAAGAATAGAAGATAAGGAACTGACTTTTGCAGATGCGGCAAGATCTTTGTCTGACGAGAAAGAAACTAGGGCTAATGGTGGGGCTTTGATAAATCCAAAAACCCAAGATACTCGTTTCGAATTAACAAAAATAGATCCTAGTTTATACAGTCAAGTGTCTAATTTGAAAGAAGGTGAAATTTCTTTGCCGATAATAGATGAAGACCAATCAGGTAAGAAAAAATATAAATTTATTACCGTAACGAATAGAATAGACGAACATGTAGCTGATTATGCTAAGGACTATATCAAAATCAAAGAATTGGCATTGAAAGAAAAACAAATCAAAACCATCGGAAAATGGTTTGACGAGAAAATCAAGGAAACCTATATTAAAATCATAGGCGAATACAGAGAGTGTAATTTCACAAATAATTGGTTAAAGAAATAGAGGTCAGAAATCCTAAATCTAAAATTTTAAAATGTCAGACGTAGCAGCAATACATAGCTTGGTTCAAAAAAGAAACGAACTCAAAAGCGAAATCGCAAAAATAATTGTGGGACAAGATGTGGTGGTTGACCAAATTTTGCTTTGCATTTTTTCTGGTGGACACGCACTTTTGGTGGGAGTTCCCGGATTGGCCAAAACCCTGATGGTTAATACGCTCGCACTAGCACTAGGCCTTGATTTCAAAAGAATCCAGTTCACCCCTGATTTGATGCCATCGGATATTTTGGGAAGTGAAATTTTGGATGAAAATCGCCAATTCAAATTCATAAAAGGACCTATTTTTTCGAACATTATTTTGGCTGACGAAATTAATAGAACGCCACCCAAAACACAAGCAGCGTTGTTAGAAGCCATGCAAGAACGTTCAGTGACTATTGCAGGGCAAAACTATAAATTAGACTTGCCTTATTTTGTATTAGCGACTCAAAACCCTATTGAACAAGAAGGAACTTATCCTTTGCCTGAAGCGCAGTTAGATCGATTTATGTTTGCCATTAAGTTGGATTACCCTTCTTTTGAGGAGGAAGTAGATGTGGTAAAACGTACCACTTCTGATGAAAAAAAGACTATAAATCCGTTGTTTACGTCACAGGAAATCATTGATTTCCAACACTTGATTCGCAGGATTCCGGTGGCTGATAATGTTATTGAATATGCTGTTACCTTGGTCAGTAAAACACGTCCTGACAATGCTTTGTCTAACGATTTTGTAAAAAACTATCTCGACTGGGGAGCAGGGCCAAGAGCCTCGCAAAATTTAATTTTGGCGGCCAAAGCAAACGCCGCTTTCAACGGAAAATTTTCTCCGGACATCGAGGATGTAAAGGCTGTAGCTACAGGAATTTTGCGTCACAGAATTATCAAAAACTACAAAGCCGATGCGGACGGTATTACCGAAGAAATGATTATAGATAAGCTAGTTTAATTCAAAATAACGCTATTTAAAATGGCGCTGTAACTCAAGAAATGAGTTCAGCGCCTTTTTTTTAAGAACTTGAACGCCAATTGAATTAATTACGGCATGTGGTGTTGTTGATAGTGAAATATATGCACTCTAAAGTTAACTATATCGTAATAATAGTCGAATAAAATCCGTATTTGGTAATTGTAATTGTAAGAAAGCGGTCTTCTGTTATTTCTTTTATATTCTCATCATAAATTCCTAATTTTGCACCGAAATTAAATTGTGGTTTCCCTTTTTACAAAGAGTCTGCTACAATAACTAAGTAAAAGAACGGATACATAAATAATTTACCGAAAAATTAGGATTTTTGATATGCAAATAATCAAGGAAATCCCATTTATAACATTGAAATCCCATAATTATGAATATTTATAACGATTACATAAAGGAAATCGAAGAACGAAAAGGTCAAGGCCTTCAACCAAAGCCAATTGATGGTGCTGAATTACTAAACGAAATCATTGCCCAAATTAAAGATTTGGCTAACGTAAATAGAGTTGATTCTCTCAAATTTTTTATATATAATGTTGTTCCAGGAACTACTCCTGCTGCCAATGTAAAAGCTAATTTTTTAAAAGAAATCGTTCTAGGTCAATCCGTAGTTGCTGAAATCACCCCTGCTTTTGCTTTAGAGTTGTTGTCGCACATGAAAGGTGGAACATCTATTAAGGTATTACTTGATTTAGCTTTAGGTAATGATGTTACAATTGCAAAAGATGCGGCGGAAGTTTTAAAAACACAAGTTTTTCTTTATGAAGCCGATACAGATCGTTTAGAAGCAGCTTTCAAAAGCGGAAACGGAATAGCTGCAGCAATTTTGGAGAGTTATGCTAAGGCTGAGTTTTTTACTAAATTACCTGAAGTTGCAGAAGAAATTAAGGTAGTTACTTTCATTGCTGGTGAAGGAGATATTTCAACGGATTTGCTTTCTCCTGGAAACCAAGCCCACTCCCGCTCAGACCGTGAATTGCATGGTAAATGTATGATTACTCCCCAAGCGCAAGACGAAATCAAGGCACTTCAAGCACTACATCCGGACAAGAGTGTGATGTTGATTGCTGAAAAAGGCACTATGGGTGTGGGTTCTTCAAGAATGTCAGGAGTAAACAACGTAGCCCTTTGGACAGGTAAACAAGCAAGTCCCTATGTTCCGTTTGTAAATTTTGCTCCAATTGTGGCAGGAACAAATGGTATTTCTCCTATTTTCCTGACTACTGTCGATGTTACAGGAGGTATTGGTTTGGATCTTAAAAACTGGGTAAAAAAAGTAGATCAAAATGGTAACGCTGTTCGTAATGAAAGTGGCGATCCCATTCTAGAAGAAGTGTATTCTGTTGCTACTGGTACAGTTCTTACAATCAATGCAAAAACTAAGAAACTTTATAATGGAGACAAAGAATTAATAGATATTTCTAAGGCATTCACTCCTCAGAAAATCGAATTTATAAAGGCGGGTGGTTCTTATGCAATTGTATTTGGAAAAAAATTGCAAACATTTGCGTCAAAGACGCTCGGTATTGCTATTGTGCCTGTATATGCTCCTTCAAAAGAAGTGTCTATTGAAGGGCAAGGTCTTACAGCAGTAGAAAAAATATTCAATAAAAATGCGGTTGGATCAACTCCGGGTAAAATTTTACATGCTGGTTCAGATGTTCGGGTTACCGTAAATATTGTTGGTTCACAAGATACAACGGGTTTGATGACTTCTCAGGAATTAGAGTCTATGGCTGCTACTATTATTTCTCCAATCGTTGACGGTGGTTACCAGTCCGGTTGCCATACTGCTTCTGTTTGGGATAATAAATCTAAGGCAAATATTCCTAGATTAATGAAATTTATGAATGACTTCGGATTAATCACTGCTCGTGACCCGAAAGGTGTTTATCATGCAATGACGGATGTAATTCACAAAGTGCTTAATGATATTACCGTGAATGAGTGGGCTATTATCATCGGTGGGGACTCGCATACTAGAATGTCAAAAGGTGTTGCTTTTGGTGCTGACTCAGGAACAGTTGCTCTTGCATTGGCTACTGGTGAAGCTTCGATGCCAATTCCAGAATCGGTGAAGGTGACTTTCAAAGGCGATATGAAAGGGTATATGGATTTCCGCGATGTGGTTCACGCTACACAAGCTCAGATGCTAAAACAGTTTGGTGGCGAGAATGTATTTCAAGGCAAAATTATTGAGGTTCACCTTGGAACCCTTACTGCGGATCAAGCATTTACGTTTACGGATTGGACTGCAGAAATGAAAGCAAAAGCGTCTATCTGTATTTCTGAGGATGCTACTTTGATTGAATCTCTCGAGATTGCAAAGAGCAGAATCCAGATCATGATTGATAAAGGCATGGACAATGCCAAAGAAGTATTGAAAGGATTGATTGCTATAGCAGATAAAAGAATAGCAGAAATTAAATCAGGGATTAAACCAGCGCTAATTCCAGATGCAAATGCGAAGTATTTCGCTGAAGTTGTGGTTGATTTGGATCAAATTGTTGAACCAATGATTGCAGATCCAGATGTGAATAATGCGGATGTTTCTAAACGATATACGCACGATACCATCAGACCTTTATCTTTCTATGGAGGAGATAAAAAAGTTGATCTTGGATTTATAGGATCTTGTATGGTTCACAAGGGAGATATGAAAATCCTTGCACAAATGCTTAAGAACATAGAAGAGCAAAACGGTAAAGTAGAGTTCAAAGCACCGCTTGTGGTAGCACCACCTACTTATAATATTGTAGATGAATTGAAAGCCGAAGGAGATTGGGATGTTTTAAGAAAATATTCTGGATTTGAATTCGATGATACTATTCCTAAAGCTGCTGCACGAACTTCATACGAAAAAATGCTGTATCTAGAGCGTCCAGGATGTAACCTTTGTATGGGGAACCAAGAAAAAGCGGCCAAAGGAGATACGGTTATGGCAACATCTACGCGTCTTTTCCAAGGAAGAGTTGTAGAGGATACTGAAGGTAAAAAAGGAGAGTCTTTACTTTCGTCTACACCAGTTGTAGTTTTATCTACTATCTTGGGTCGAACTCCAACAATTGAAGAATATAAAACGGCGGTAGAAGGTATCAATCTAACTAAGTTTGCGCCTTCACATAAGTTGTTAGTGAAATAATCAGAATTAGTTTTAATACTATTTCAAAAGCTCGAGTTCATAACTCGGGCTTTTTTTATAGCTTAATTTTTTGTAACTTGGGATGTTAATATTGTACAACCAAAATATTTATAGTATGGCTTTTGATATTGAAATGATTCAGAAAGTGTATGCAAACATGACTACTCGTGTAGATAAAGCGCGTGAGATAGTTGGCCGTCCGCTTACCTTAACCGAGAAAATTTTATACAACCACCTTTGGGAAGGAAATCCTGCCCATACTTTTAAAAGAGGGGTCGATTATGTGGATTTTGCTCCGGATCGAGTAGCGTGTCAAGATGCAACAGCTCAAATGGCTTTATTGCAATTTATGCACGCCGGAAAGAAAACAGTTGCGGTTCCAACAACCGTCCACTGCGATCACTTAATTTTAGCTAAAAACGGAGCTAAATATGATTTGGCAGTAGCCAATACACAATCAAAAGAAGTTTTTGATTTTCTTTCTTCAGTATCCAATAAATACGGAATTGGTTTTTGGAAACCAGGTTCAGGAATCATACACCAAATCGTTTTAGAAAACTATGCGTTTCCAGGAGGTTTGATGATTGGCACCGATTCACATACGGTGAATGCAGGTGGATTAGGAATGTTGGCTATTGGTGTTGGTGGTGCCGATGCGGTTGATGTAATGTCGGGAATGTCTTGGGAATTGAAATTTCCAAAATTAATAGGTGTAAAATTGACTGGAAAATTATCGGGTTGGACTGCACCAAAAGACGTAATTCTTAAAGTAGCCGATATTCTTACCGTGAAAGGAGGAACAGGAGCAATTCTTGAATATTTTGGAGAAGGAGCTACTTCAATGTCTTGTACCGGAAAAGGAACTATCTGTAATATGGGAGCTGAAATTGGCGCGACTACTTCCACATTTGGTTATGACGAGTCCATGAGAAGATACCTTTCTGCTACAGGTCGTCAGGATGTGGTAGATGCTGCCGATAAAGTAGCTTCATACCTAACTGCTGATCCAGAAGTATTCGCCAATCCAGAAACCTATTTTGACCAAGTAATCGAAATCAACCTTTCTGAATTAGAGCCCCACATCAATGGACCTTTTACTCCAGACAGAGGGACTCCAGTTTCTAAAATGAAAGTGGAAGCTGCTGCAAACGGATGGCCAATTAAAGTAGAATGGGGACTAATTGGTTCTTGTACCAACTCTTCTTATGAAGATATGGCTCGTGCGGCCTCTATCGTAAACCAAGCTGTCGAGTTTGGGATTTCTCCAAAAGCGGAATTTGGAATCAATCCAGGTTCAGAGCAAATTAGATATACGATCGAAAGAGACGGAATTATTGCCACTTTCGAAAAAATGGGAACCAAAGTATTCACCAATGCTTGTGGACCTTGTATCGGACAATGGGATAGGGCAGGTGCTGACAAGCAAGAGAAAAACACTATTGTTCACTCTTTCAACCGTAACTTCTCTAAACGTGCCGATGGTAACCCAAACACACACGCTTTTGTGACTTCACCAGAAATGGTGGCTGCATTGGCCATTGCAGGTCGTTTGGATTTCAATCCGTTGACGGATACTTTGATTAACGACAAGGGCGAAGAAGTAAAATTGACTGCGCCTTACGGTGATGAATTGCCAAAAAGAGGTTTCGCCGTTGAAGATAATGGATTTCAAGCACCGGCCGAGGACGGTTCGGGAGTTCAGATTGCGGTAAGTGAAATTTCGGATCGTTTGCAATTATTGGCACCATTTGAAGTTTGGGACGGAAAAAATATAATGGGAGCTAAATTGCTTATAAAAGCTTTCGGTAAATGTACTACCGACCATATTTCTATGGCGGGACCTTGGTTGCGTTTCCGAGGTCACTTGGATAATATTTCAAACAATATGTTGATTGGTGCTGAAAATGCTTTTACCGAGAAAACCAATTCGGTTAAAAACCAAATAACAGGACAATACGATACCGTTCCTGCTGTGGCACGTGCTTACAAAGCAGCTGGAATTCCTTCGGTTGTTGTGGGTGATCACAATTACGGGGAAGGGTCTTCCCGTGAACATGCTGCAATGGAACCTCGTTTCTTGGGTGTGAAAGCGGTTTTGGTAAAATCATTTGCCCGCATCCACGAAACCAACTTGAAAAAACAAGGAATGCTAGGTCTTACTTTTGCCAATGAAGCAGATTACGACAAAATTCAGGAAGATGATACGATTAATTTTGTGGATTTAGTTGATTTTGCTCCGGCGAAACCATTGACTCTAGAATTCGTTCACGCAGATGGAACTATAGATACCATCCTGGCAAATCACACTTATAATGCAAGTCAAATTGGTTGGTTCGTTGCCGGATCAGCCTTAAACTTGATTGCCGCTGAAGCTAATGCGTAATTTATTTCAATTTGATATAGAACGCTCTAAGAAACTGGAGCGTTTTTTAGTATAATTTTTTTAACAGCTAGCTCGAGTGTCCCGCTTGTGTCCTTTCTATTTTTTGAGTCTGTCCTTTCCTAAAATAGGTTTACACGAAAGTGTAAAAAAATGGAATTCAAGTCTATCGTGGATTAGTTTGTATTAATCTTGTATCGTTTTTTTAGGATAAGAAATAACTGCCACTTTCTTTGGTTAGACACTCACCGACTTTATCTTTTTAGACTAAAATGGCCTTTTGATACCTTGCCTTCTCCAAAGTCTAGAATAAACCAATAATCGTCAGCAGGCAATTCATAACCATTAAATTTGCCATTCCATTCAGAGTTGATTGTGTTAATTTGGGTCAACAGATTTCCATAACGGTCAAAAATCGTAATGATGGCTTTGGGGAACGATTCTATATTTTTTATTTTCCAAGTGTCATTGTATCCATCATTGTTTGGGGTGAAAAATCGCGGGTAGTCAAGAATGGTGATGGGGTAAGTTAAATATTCGCAAGTGCTGGAATTTCTAATATAGGCGGTATATTCACCTGCAGCTAAATTAGTAAACAAAGGTAATGTTTGATAATTGGTTCCGTCTAATGAGTATTCATAAGGATCTCCAGTGGGTGGGGGGATTAATTCAACGGAGTTTTTATTTCCAGAAAAAGCGTTTATAATTGGGTCAGGATGACTAACCCCAGATATTAAGCTGCTGGGAAGTGTTTGAAGTGATAATTCGGCATTATTTGTACATCCATAAATGCTAGTTGTCAATGCGTAAACTATTTCGTCAGTTGGAGAATTTTTGATAAATGAGGTAGGATTTAAAATAGGAAGAGATGAAACGGTAATTGGAGTTTCATAAAAGTCGACTTTAGTCAGGCTGGAATTGTTGTTTTTGATTTCAGTTTCAGCTTTGGTCAAATCGAAAGTGGCTGTTCCATTGCCGTTATCATCACACTTACTAAGTATAGAATTATTCAAATTTATTTTAGGAGCATATTCTATTTTAATTGCTCCAGTAGCAGTACAAGTACCTGATATAGTTACTTCAACTTTATATGTCCCAGAATCAGTAGCGGTATAAAATGGATTTGATTCGCCCAGGATTGGATTTAATGATCCGTCTTTAAACCATTTGTATGTATAGGTTACCGGTAATTTTGTGTCTATTAAATAAGGTTCGCCAAAACAAACTGGGTTATTTGTAGTTAACAATTGATCTTCCCCCAAGTCTATTTTTGGAGAAAAACTTCCAGCTTCCAGAAATATAGCTGAATCAAAATATTCGTTTCGATCATCGACAATCACTAATTTTATATGATATTTTTTGTTGGGAATAACATTTGTTTGGGCATTCATTATTACGGTTTGACCGCTATAATTTATGGGACTTGCAGCGGTATTGAATCCGTTAAAATATTTTTCGTTTACAGGCTGGCAACCTTTGTGAAGAACACCACTAACACTATCAGTATAATCATTAATTAAAGGCCGAATATTTTCCGAAGAAACGGGAGTTATGCTGCCTGGAATAACAGCTAAATTTTTATAGCTTGCCCCAGATGTAACTTCTTTTATCAGAAAGGCAAATGCATCTGAATATTCGCAAGGGTAATAGTATTGGTATTCATTGGATGCAAATATATAATTGAAGCTGATAAAATTTGTTAAGGGTATAAAATCAAATTCTAAAGATGTTGTATTTACTGATGTGATAATGTTTAGTGCGTTGTTTAAATCAGTATCACCTGACCAAGAAGCATCCCCTCCGCCTTTATTTCCAGTACTGTAAGGGCCTATGGCATTAGTAGCGCTCCAAGTACTTAAAACTATACCCTTTGCAAAAGGAAAGGTACTTGTGTCTTTGTCGAAAGATCCATAGCTATTTTTCCCTGCAGTAAAAGTATCCCCTTTTGCAGTTTCGTTTGAGGGAGTAACACAGGGACTGTTATTGGTTAAAATACCTACTAAATCTGTTGCACTTTTGTTGTCTTCTACTATAATATTTTGTGCTAATACACTTGAAGTAGTGCAACAAATAGTGGCAAAAAATAATATTGTTTTAGCAGTTTTCATAACCTCACAAATATACTACAAATCTCTATTTTTTAATAATTTATAGGATAGTAACATAAAGATTAAGGTCCAGCCCAAAACAATTAAAATAGATGAATAATGAATACTATAATCTTTTAAATTGTTCATTCCCATTTCTATTCCAATGTTTTTTACGACCGAAACTCTAGAGAAAGGTTCCACAATTAAATTCGAAATAGATTCCAATGGAAGCAATTTTTCAATATTGGCCGCCGCGTTGCCTTCGGGAAAAAGGCTAAAACTCAAGTATCCTTTGATGATGTTTTCAATGATGTACCAAACCAATAGAAATCCGATTGCAAAAGCAGAACGTTTTACCAAAATCCCTAAAAATAAGCAGAGCGAGAAAAACCCCACTAGCTTGACAAAGAAAGCCAAGAGGTATTCCAAATCCGAAAAAACGATGTTCATTTTGGTGTCGGTAGAAAAACTGTAGCCTAAAGCCAAACTCATAATAAAAACAAAAACGGTAGAGCAAAACGCAAAGAATACATTCGTCAAAAACTTAGATTGTATAAATTCCCATTTGCTCATTCCGTCTATCAGGTTTTGTTTTAAGGTGCCATAACCATACTCGTTTGCCATCATCGAGACAATAACTATGGCTAAAAAGAATTTAAACCAAGCGGAAATATAGGTGTTAAAATGCCAAATAAGAGGAAAATTAAAAATCCCCATTTCGGCAAGATGAACTTTAAAAATGCCAAGGTCAAATTTTATGGAGGCTATCAATGCTATAAGGGAAAGCAAAATAAAATAGGTCAAGGTTAAGACTCTACTGGCTTTGTTAAGCCATATTTTTTGTAATTCTATGGAGAGTAATCGTTTCATGTTTTTGTTGTGAGTTTAGGATTTAGTACTGCTTTTTGTCAATTCTAAAAATTGCTCCTCTAAACTGTTTTTGCGTTTAACCAAATGGTCCAAACTAATGTTTTCGTTAAAGAGAAATCGGTTTAAATCTCTGGCTTCCAAACTGTTTTTTAAATAAGCCAAGACCTTTCCTTCTTTGCTGACAATGCTTTCAATGGCAGGATGGGTTTTTAAAATGGTTATCAGGTTTTCGTTATTTTCAGCATGCAATTCAAAAAAACCTTTATTTGCCGTCATTTCCTCCACCAAACCGGAATACAAAATTTCCCCTTTTTTCAAAACGATAATATGTGTACATACTTTTTCGACTTCGTCCAATAAATGGGAAGCGAGTAGAATAGTGGTTCCTTTTGCGGCAATTTGTTTGATAATATCCCGAATTTGATGGATTCCTTGAGGATCTAATCCATTTGTGGGCTCGTCTAGAATCAATAGTTCCGGGTCATTTAGTAGAGCAGAGGCAATCGCTAGGCGTTGTTTCATTCCTAGAGAAAAGGCACTGTATAAGGAGTCTTTTCGATCATATAGGCCGACTAATTCAAGCTTTTCTTGTATTTTTGAGTAAGTGATGTTTTTAATTTTATACCAAACACATATATTATATAGTCCAAATTTCATTTAAAAATATATATTT
>CAZHVE010000059.1:0-13658 GCA_964535705.1 uncultured Flavobacterium sp. | reverse complement strand
CGTCGAAAATTACGGTTATCGAAAATATTTTGGACAAAGTAGATCACATGATTATTGGAGGTGGAATGACTTTTACCTTCGTGAAAGCCTTGGGCGGAAAAGTGGGAAATTCCATTTGTGAAGATGACAAACAAGAATTAGCATTGGAAATCTTGAGATTAGCCAAGGAAAAAGGCGTTCAAATACATATTCCGGTTGATGTGGTTGCCGCGGATGATTTTTCGAATACAGCCAACACGCAAATTGTTGATGTTCGTGAAATTCCTGAAGGATGGGAAGGACTAGACGCAGGACCAAAATCATTAGAGAACTTCAAAAAAGTGATTTTAGAATCAAAAACCATACTTTGGAATGGACCTTTGGGTGTTTTTGAAATGGAAAGTTTTGCTAACGGAACGATACAATTAGGTAACTTTATTGCAGAATCAACCGCAAACGGGGCATTTTCACTTGTGGGTGGTGGCGACTCGGTTGCGGCGGTAAAACAATTTGGTTTTGAAGACAAAGTGAGTTATGTTTCAACAGGTGGGGGAGCCATGTTAGAGATGTTAGAAGGTCGGATTTTACCTGGAATTGCTGCTGTTTTGGACTAAAAACAGCATTTTTAACAATATTTACTGAAATTTTTAGTTAAAACGTAGTATGTTTGCAAAAAGCGATTGTTTTTTAATCGTTTGAAATATAGCATGTTGATTAAAGAATTATGAGTATAAAAAAAGCAACCCTATCGTTTTTTCTGCTGTTATCGATTTATTCGTTTTCGCAAAAGATTGTTGAAAACAAAAAAAATGAATATACAGAAACAAAAACTTCCTATTTAGATTCCATCAAGAAATCCTTCGTAAAAGATGAAATGGCTTCCTGCGTAGACAGCCTGTGGATGAAGGAATTAGCCAATTTAGATTTATATAATGCCATTTCCGATGATATAAAAAACATTAATATCGACGAAAAAGTAGATTATGAACTCTCTACCGATTTGTTGAAAGAAAGGCTTAAGGCGATGGATGCCAAATCCCCTTTCAACATTGAATACAATCCAGGACTTGAAAACATCATCAAGTCATTTCTAAAAAATAGAAAGAAATCTTTTGAACGATTGATGGCCATTTCAGAATATTATTTTCCAATATTTGAGGAGGCATTCGCTAAACAAAACGTACCCTTGGAAATCAAATATTTGGCAATTGTCGAATCCGCATTGAACCCAAAAGCGGTTTCTAGAATGGGTGCTACGGGGCTTTGGCAATTTATGTATCAAACTGGAAAACAGTACAACCTAAAGATTGATTCCTATGTTGACGAACGAAGCGATCCACTAAAAGCGAGTGAGGCCGCGGCACAATACATGGCCAATATGCATGCTATTTTTGGTGATTGGGATTTGGTTTTGGCTTCTTATAATTCTGGGCCTGGTAATGTTTCCAAAGCGATTCGCCGTTCAGGAGGACAACAAAATTACTGGAACATCAGAAAAAATCTACCTCAAGAAACGCAAGGGTATGTTCCCGCTTTTTTGGCAACCATGTATATTTATGAATACCATAAGGAGCACGGAATACGCCCTGACAGAGCAAACATAAAACATTTTGCCACGGACACCATTATGATTAAAAAGCAAATGTCGTTCGCTCAAATTTCAGATTTGCTGGATATTCCCGTGACGCAATTGCAGGTGATGAATCCATCTTACAAATTAAATGTGGTTCCATTCTACGGGGATAAAAATCATTTTTTGAGATTACCAAAGGACAAAATTGCCGTTTTCGCTTCCAATGAAGATAAAATTTATGCGTACATCCAACGTGAAGTTGACCGTCGCGAAAGACCGTTTCAGGTTGCAAAAGCAATTGTAGCAACAGACACTTTAAATTATACCCAGCAAAGAGTAACACTGCCAAAAACAAAATATTATATCGTAAGGCGAGGGGACAACTTGAGTGAAATTGCTAATAGATATGATGTAACAATTGCCGATTTAAAAAAATGGAACAGGATAAGAGGAAATACGGTTGCCCGTGGAAAAAGCCTGAAAATTTTTACTAGCGAAAGTGTGGTTAGAACGGTTAGAAAAGAACCGATAAATGATAAAGCCCCTTTAGAAATTAAAACCGACAAACAGCAAATTGCCGTTTCAGATGTAAAAATCAACAAGGAGGAGAAAGCAAAGAAATCTGAAATAATTGCTACCTTATCTTCTGGATTTGCTACCCATTACGTAGTTCAAAAAGGAGACAATTTGAGTACTATCGCCAAAAAAAATAATGTTACGATAGCTGAAATAAAAGAATGGAATCACCTTGTCGATAATTCAATCCAATTGGGAGTCTCATTGCAGGTTACCAAAAATGATACCCTTGCCAAGGAAGATTTAATCCCAACTATGAAATTGGAGAACGTGGAATATATCGTCAAAAAAGGGGACAATTTGGGTACTATTGCCAAGAAATTTGGATCTTCTATTGAAAATCTGAAGCTATGGAATAATTTACCTGATATTAACATTGCATTGGGAAGCTCCTTAATTGTTGCCAAAAACGAAATAGCCATTGTTGATAAAACCGTTGTGAACTCTTATAGTAAAAAAGAAAATTTAGCTTCAGCTTCTAAAAACAAAGAGATTAATTATTTTGTTAAAAAAGGAGATTCTTTATACAGCATTTCAAAAAAATATCCTGGGGTAACTATTTCGGATATTAAAAAATGGAACAATATTAACGCGGAAGACCTTAAACCAGGAATGAAGTTAAAAATAAACGGATAATACCATAATCTTCTATAAATTTGGGTTTTATTTCATAATTCAATTATAATGAATAAAACCCATTTTTTATTCCTTATCTTTTCCTTCCTGTTTTTTTCCTGTACGAAGAAAGGCGACAATTTGCCTCGAAAAGCAACGGGTAAAATCAATACTATTTCCGTTATTATTGACGACCAGTTGTGGAATGGCGAGGTTGGCGACAGCATTCGAAACAAGTTCGCGTCCCCCGTGATTGGACTGACGGAAGAGGAACCCCTTTTTACCATAAACCAATATCCAGCCAAACTTATGGAGGGATTTATGACGGATAGCAGAACTATTATCGTTGTAAAAAAAGAGGAGAAAAATGAATTTGAGGTAAAGAAAAATCAATATGCATCCCCACAAAATGTGTTTCATATTTCTGGTAAAACAAGTGCCGACATTTTGAAAATCATAGAAATAAATGCACCCAATATCATTCAAACTATAAAGGAAACGGAAATCACCGAAGACCAAAGAATCATTAGTCAATCGTTACTGAACACGAAAACAATCACCAAGAAATTTCATATTTCCCTAAAAATACCTAAGAGTTATTTGTATGTACTACAAAAGAATAATTTTGTTTGGCTGAAAAAGGAAATTACCATCGGAAACACTAGTATTTTGATTTATCAAGTCCCAATAAGCTCCATCAAAAAAGACCCAAATGCTATTGCCAACATCATCAAAATGCGCGATTCCATTGGGAATTTATATATTAGCGGAACGGAACCAGATACCCAAATGATTACCGAAGAAGGCTATGCTCCTTATCTTTTCAAAATAAAACTGGACAGTAAAGAAACTTTCGAAACCAAGGGAACTTGGGAATTAAAAAACGATTTCATGTCGGGACCCTTTATCAATTATGCCATAGTAGATCAGGAACACGACAGAATTTTGGTTTTAGAGGGGTTTTGCTATTCCCCTTCTAAAGAAGAACGTGATTTGGTACACGAATTGGAGTCCATTATAAAATCAATTGTTATCTTAAACTAAAATATGGCAATACATTGGCAAATAAAACCCTTTGAAGCCCTTTCGGCAGCCGAATTATACGATATCCTGAGATTAAGAAGCGAGGTATTTGTGGTGGAGCAGAATTGTGTTTACCTCGACATTGACGGCAAAGACAAACTAGGGCTACATCTTTTTGGAGAATTCAAAGGTAAAATCGTGGGCTATTCCAGGCTTTTTAAACCCGGAATTTCTTTTGACAATGCTTCCATAGGAAGAGTGGTCGTTGATGCTAACTATCGAGATAAAAATTGGGGACATGAATTAATGCGCGAGGCTATTGCTGGAGTGGAGTCCCATTTTGGCGAAAGCCGAATCACTATTGGGGCGCAATTATACTTAAAGAAATTCTACGAAAGCCACGGTTTTATTCAAACTAGTGAAATGTATATAGAAGATGATATCCCGCACATTGAGATGCAAAGGGGATAACTATATTTTGGTAATCAGGAATTCCACTCTTCTGTCAAACGAGTCACCTTTTCCAAGTGGAAAACGATTGCCACATCCCTTAAAAGTCATTCTATAGGGGTTGATTCCTTTAGAACGGAGATACGAAAATACATTTTTAGCTCTGTTTATTGAAAGATTTCTTTCGTCGGTTTCCTTGTCAATCGCATCGAGATATTTGCCAGAAGTGCAACAAACGTGACCCTTAATTTCAAAACGCAGGGATTTGTATTTTTGCAATGAAACAATGTTTTTGTCCAATTCTTTTCTTGCTTTTAAAGTCAGAACACTCGAACCCATGTCAAATTCAATCTTGCCTAAAATGATGATATCTCCCACTTTTGGATTTTCTGGAAAAGAGGTGTAAGAGGTATTTTTAATGAATATTAAATCAACACGCCTATTTCTATCTCGGGTTTTTTGCAAATTTTTTATGGAATCTTTCGCAATAATTACCCTACCCCTGCCTTCACAAATAAAAATTTTATTCAGCGCAATGCCGTTATCTAGTAAAATTTTCTGAACCGTCGCTACTCTTTTATTCGATAATTTATCGTTATAATCCTCACTTCCTCTATCGTCGCAATAGCCATAAAGTTGAATGGCATCAAAGTGGGGGGTATTGGAGGCGTTTAAAAGATCCGTGATTGAACTTATTTGGTCTTTATTTAATGCAAATTTATCAAATTCAAAATATACGGATTTCGCTCCATTTTCTTGTGCTGAAAGGAAGCTAAAAAACAAAAGCAACAGTATTTGCGCACCTATTCTCATCACATTTTTAAGATGCTTTTATACTCGGCGCTATTATTCAAAATACTAACGGCTTTCTTGATTTCGGAGTTGTTTTTAAGGTAATATTGGTACAGACCTTCTTGGTATTGGTAGCGCTTAATGATTTCATCCACCATCAAATTTTTGATTTCTTTTTGGTTTTTATCTAATAAATTGTCTTCGCTTTTTTGAAGTGCAGACTGCAATTGTTGGTATTCTTTGCTAATGCTTTCGTCAATTTTTTCTTTTTTGGCAACAGCCAAAGTGTTTTTTAAAGCCAATTCCGTTTCAGTGTCAAAGGAAAACTTTTCCCCTTTCAAAAACTGTTTAAAATCTTGGTAGTCCGCATCAGAAATCGTTGGGATTTGGGTACCCAAATTCGGATTTTTGTAATAATAACGGGTAGCATAATTAAAAATCCCGTCATTTTTCACCAAGGCATCCGTGATAGGACTCAACTTGGCTTCTTCCATTTCGATGTCCGGCTGAATGCCCCCACCATCATATACGGTTCTTCCTTTTCGTGTTTTGAAAACATTATAATTTTTAACTTCGGTTTTTGTAGCGATTCCATTTTTGTCTTTGTGCGCATAATCCAAAGCCTGAATACACCTTCCCGAAGGAGTATAATAACGAGAAATGGTCACTTTTAGTTGCGTTCCATATGTTAAATCCACAGGTCTTTGTACCAAACCTTTTCCAAAACTTCGGCTGCCAATAACCACAGCACGATCTAAATCCTGCAAGGCTCCCGAAACAATCTCTGATGCCGAGGCACTTTTCCCATTGACCAGAATAGCCAAAGGAATTTCCGTATCTACAGGGTCTCTTGACGTTTTATAAGTGTTGTTGTGTTTCTCGATTTTCGATTTGGTAAAAACAATTGTTTCGTTTTTTGGAACAAATAAATTACAAATATTTACCGCTTCATTCAAAAGCCCTCCAGGATTTCCCCTTAAATCGAGGACAATTTTTTCGGCACCGTCTTTTTTAAGTTGTTCTAAAGCATCTTTGGTTTCCTGAGAGGCCTTTTGGTTGAAACGCGACAAAACAATATAACCGGTTTTGTCGTCTATTTTCCCAAAAAAAGTTACTGATTTGATGGCGACTTCGTCAAGGACAATTTGGGTGGTATAAGTTTTGCCCTGACGTATGTATTTGATATCGACTTTAGTGTTTTTGGCTCCTTTCAAGAGTTGTGAGGCATCATCTTTGAAATCAGACAAGAGCACATCGCCTATTTGGATGATTTCGTCACCGGCTTTTAGACCGGCTTTATCGGCAGGGAAATTTTTATAAGGCTCCTTGATGATTAATTTATCCTCTTTTCGAGTTATTTGTGCGCCTATGCCTGTGTATTCTCCAGTATTGTTTATTTTAAATTTTACAACATCCTGTTCGTTGAAATAAACCGTGTAAGGATCGAGACTAGCCAACATTCCTTTGACGGCCTTATCCATTAAATCGCCGGGATTTGTCTCGTCAACATAGTTCATGTTCAGCTCTTTAAAAAGGGTGGTGAATATTTCTATTTGCTTTGCAATTTCAAAGAAATCGTCTTTGAAACTGACCCCAACAAAAAGAAATGTAGAGGCTATAACAGGAAGTATGTATTTTTTTTTAAAAAATGAGGTCATGATTTTTGGGGCTTAATTTTAGACCACTAAAATAAGAATAAATCGGCAATAATGGTATTGGGCAAAAAACAAAAGCTATTATTCTTCGTTTTTTATTTGGAGATTGAATTTTTCAAACAATTGAACCGTTTTGGTATTGATTTCTTCATACGTCAAGCGATCTTTGGTTTGGTAAAAAAACATGAAAGCATAGGGTTTATTAAGATTTTCAACCAATAAATGTTTGTTCAATCGATAGGTTTCCCGGAGCACACGTTTGAAATAATTTCGGTCCACGGCATGCTTGAAATATTTTTTGGAAACCGAAACGCCTATTTTTATTTTTTGTTCTGATCCTTCGAGAATACCATAGTCACTTTCCACATAAACCAATCTCAAAGGATACTTTGATACGGATTTGCCTTTGGAAAAAAGTAAATCTATCGTGATTTTACTTTTTAGCTTTTCGTTTTTTGGATAAGTGAAGTTCATTTTTTGGATAAAAAGTAAAAAACAGTATTCGGCAAAGGTACAATTATACGCCAAATGGGAATATTGTTTGCAATTAAAATCCCGCTACAAATATATTTCTTATTTTTGCAATCAAATTTTAAAGATGCAAAAACTAATTTCGTATCCCATATCCGCAATATATTATTTGTGCTTTGGACTTACCTTAGTAGTTTTTCATCCTATTCAGTGGATTTGTTTCAACATCTTTGGGTATCATGCCCACAAAAAAAGTGTTGACTACTTGAATTTAGTATTGCTAAGGTGCACCAATATATTGGGTACAAGGTATTCATTTGAAAATAGGGAATTAATCCCTAAAAATGTTCCTTTGATTTTCGTGTCCAATCATCAAAGTTTATATGATATTATTGCTATGATCTGGTATTTAAGGGATTTTCATTGCCAGTATGTCAGCAAAAAAGAATTGGGAAAGGGGATTCCAAGTGTTTCCTATAATTTACGACACGGAGGTTCGGTGCTTATTGATCGAAAAGACCCTAAACAAGCCTTACCACTGATTAAAGGATTGTCCGAATATATTGAAAAAAATCAACGTTCAGCGGTTATTTTCCCTGAAGGTACTCGAAGCAAAACGGGAAAACCCAAGGAATTTGCCCAAAGTGGACTGAAAATATTGTGTAAATATGCTCCATCAGCTTATGTGGTTCCGATAAACATAAATAATTCGTGGAAAATGGTGAAATTTGGATTTTTTCCATTAGGTTTGGGAAATCATCTTAGCTTTACGGTCCATAAACCTCTAAAAGTAAACGAATTTGATTTTGCAGAGATAATGCAGAGAACAGAAAAAATAATTATTGAAGGAATAAATAAAGTATAAATAGATTTTGAATTTTGGAGAAATCTCAATTTTAAATAAAATGTCCATAAAAAACATTCGATTAGAAGTGATGCAACTTTTAGAAAAAAATGTCAGCAGTTATGTTGACCAATATCTAATCCCAGTAGAAAAAATTTGGCAACCCTCTGATTTTTTGCCCAATTCTGAAGGAGATAATTTTCTAGAAGAAGTAAAAGAATTGAGAGAGATTTCAAAAGATTTGCCTTATGATTTTTGGGTGGCCATGGTAGGGGATATGATTACCGAGGAGGCCCTGCCAACATACGAAAATTGGTTAATGGAAGTTGAAGGAGTCGATAATTTGGAAAGAAACGGTTGGGCAAAATGGGTGCGACAATGGACGGGAGAGGAAAACCGACATGGCGATTTATTGAACAAATACCTTTATTTATCAGGGCGTGTCAACATGCGCGAAATCGAAATGACTACGCAACATCTTATCAATGATGGTTTCGAAATTGGAACTGGAAGAGATCCTTATAAAAACTTCGTATATACTAGTTTCCAAGAATTGGCTACCTATGTTTCTCACAACAGAGTTTCTCAATTGGCGAAAAGTTACGGAGATACAAAATTAGCCAAAATGTGCAAAATGATTGCCGGTGACGAAATGCGACATCACCTTGCCTATAGTGAATTTGTGAACCAAATTTTTAAAATTGATCCAAGCGAAATGATGCTTGCTTTTCAATACATGATGAAAGCAAAAATTGTTATGCCAGCTCATTTCTTGAGAGAATCAGGACAAAAAATTAGCTCCGCTTTCGAACATTTTTCAGATTCTGCTCAAAGAATTGGAGTGTATACCGCCAATGACTATGTGGATATTTTGCAAAAACTAATCGAAAAATGGGAAATTGATAAAATGGGTAGTTTGACCGACGAAGCCGAGAAAGCAAGGGATTATTTGATGAAGTTACCGGCCAGAATGGCTAGAATTTCAGAAAGATTGGTCATTCCTCAAGAGTCATTTCAATTTAAGTGGGTAGAGCCGGCTAGATTGTAAATTTCAGAATGCAGATTTCAGATTTTTTGAAATTGCCATTGAAATTGATTCTTGCTATTGATTAAAATATTGAATTGCTGATTTTTGAAGTTTATCCTTTAGAAATCAGTTTTTTTATAAAATTATTTGAAATATGAGTAAACAAGTTTTAATCAATAAAACAATCTCCTTTGTCAAAAAAGAATTAGAAAATGCCGAGGGCGGTCACGACTGGTTTCATATTGAAAGAGTCTATAAAAATGCACTTTTAATAGCTGATAGCGAAGTTTGTGATATCAGTATAGTTAAATTAGCATCGCTGCTTCATGATATTGCCGACAGTAAGTTTCATCCCGACGCTTCGGGAGGAGATGAGACCATTGGTCCAAGAATTGCCCGTGAATTTTTAATCTCCAATGCTGTTGAGGAAGCAACAATCCAGCATGTCATAAACATTATAGAAAACATCTCTTTTAAAGGCGGAAAAACCGAAAAGACATTCTCGTCTGTTGAGTTGGATATTGTTCAAGATGCAGATCGATTAGACGCTATGGGCGCAATTGGCATAGCCAGGACGTTTAATTATGGAGGTTTTAAAAACAGAGCTTTATACAACCCGAATATTGCTCCAAATCTTCACATGAGCAAGGAAGAATATAAAAATAGTGAGGCGCCAACACTCAATCATTTCTACGAAAAATTATTATTGTTGAAAGACAAAATGAACACCGAAACAGGGAGACAAATTGCCAAAGAAAGACATCAGTTTATGGAAACATTCCTCTCGCAGTTCTATGCGGAATGGGATGGGGAGAAATAGTGGGCAGTGGTCAGTTTTTGAGTATTCAGTCACAATTTGCAGTCTAAATAATACTCACTACTTTTATTTATTCCAACAGCTGACCACTAAAAACCTGACCACTGACCACTTATTTTTAAATTCCTCTTTCTTTCATTGCTATAATCACATCCGAAGCATTCTTGAAAGTGGGGGCTTGTTCAATGATACTTCCAATTCTTTTTTTGTTAAGTTTAAAGGTAATGTCGTTCTCTGTCGTGAATAATAATGCCGTTAAAAAAGGATTATTCATATACGGGGCCAAAACAAAAAAAGCCTCCTCTAACGAATGGAAACTTTCTACCTCTTCAGTTTTGTAACGTGCCGTAATCGAGAGACTGAAAACGTCATTTTCCAATAAAACGGGACGCACATAAATATTTTTAAGTTCAGTGTCGCCAATGGTTTTTGCCAAAGTTAATTTGGCATAGGTTTTATTCGTGATGCTTTCTTTTACTTTTTCCCAGAATTGGGCAAATACGGGTTGGAAGGACATAACATTTATTTTTTTGGGAATGAGGGTGCAAAAATATAATAATATGATAGTACAATATCAAAAAAGTATAATAATTTGATATTTGAATCTATAAAATCTAGCGGTTATTTAACTAAACACTAATTTCCGAACACTTCCTTTATTTTCCCTTAAACTCTGCTTTTCTTTTCTCTAAAAACGCCGTTGTTCCTTCCTTAAAATCTTCGGTGGCAAAACATTCTCCAAAAGCGTTTATTTCCACTTCAAATCCATTTACACCAGATACAAAGTTGGCATTTACGGCTTCGATGACTTTAGCAATGGCGATAGGTGAGTTTTTCATAATGCGTTGTGCCAATGCCTTTGTAAAATTCAGAAGCTCGGCTTGTGGCAGAACATGATTGACTAATCCAGAACGATAAGCGTCGTCAGCTGAAATCATTCCGGCAGTTAGAATCATTTCCATAGCGCGACCTTTGCCAACCAATTGCGGCAAACGTTGCGTTCCTCCATAACCTGGAATGACACCAAGTGAAGTTTCCGGCAATCCCATTTTGGCATTCTCCGATGCAATTCTAATATGGCAAGCCATTGCCAATTCCAGACCGCCACCAAGTGCAAAACCATTGATTGCAGCAATCACGGGAGTTTTCATATTTTCGATGAAATCAAATAAAATTTGTTGCCCTTGCGCTGCCAATTGTGACCCTTCTTTAGCCGAAAAATAAGCAAATTCGGCAATATCGGCACCAGCCACAAAAGCTTTTTCTCCCCTTCCGGTTATGATAATTACGCGAACATCCGGATTTTCATCAGCCAATACCAAGGTTTCGTGCAACTCTTGAATTGTCGATTTGTTTAAGGCATTTAATTTTTCTGGTCTATTGATATAAATTGTGGCAATGCCTTTTTCATGTTCCAAAATAATGTTTTCAGATGCCATAACTTCTCAGATTTATTGGTTTATAATGGGCAAAGAAACGGTAAAAGTCGTCCCTTTCCGTTTTCGGGATTCGAATGTAATGGTTCCGTTGTAATTTTCGATAATGTTTTTGATGATGCTAAGTCCCAATCCCATTCCGCTTGATTTTGTTGTGAATTTAGGTTCAAAAATACGATTGAAATCTTCCGTTGCGATTCCCACTCCATTATCGGCAACGGTAATGATGACATTGTTGGATCCTTTTTTTATGGTTACAGTGACTGCTTTGTTTTCTTGCTGTTCCGGAATGGCTTGAATGGCATTTTTAACCAAATTAGTAATGACTCGGATGAGTTGAGTACGGTCAATTTTTGAAATAATCTCGCCTTCTTCCGCCTTAAAATGGACGTAATCTTCATTAAAAATATCTAAAGTCAATTCAACCACATCAACCACATTCAAAGTTTCGTTTTGTTGGGCTGGCATCGATGCAAAGTTGGAAAATGCCGAAGCAACGGAACTCATCGTGTCGATTTGTTGTATCAAGGTTTCCGAATAATCGTTAATTTTTTGTTTCAAGTTGGGATCGTTTGGATCAAATTTCCGTTGAAAACTTTGCACCGTCAAACGCATTGGTGTCAGCGGATTTTTGATTTCATGCGCCACTTGTTTGGCCATTTCACGCCAGGCTTCCTCCCGTTCGCTTTGGGCTAATTTTAAGGCGCTTTCTTCGAGTTCATCGACCATCGCATTGTATGCTTTTATTAAAAGGTTGATTTCTTTGCTACTGGCTTCGAGGACAATTTTTTCATTTTTTTGGTTCAAGCTGGTCTCGCTCAATTTATCAGAAATGGTCTTTAACGATTTTGTGATATACGACGAAAGAAAATAGGCAACTGCAAAAGCAACCAAAAGCATAAAACTATATACTTGCGCGAGTCTTACCATGAAATTTTTTAATTCTGTTTGATAATAACTGTCATCTTCAATATATGGCAAATTCAGAATTCCCAAAGGTTTGAACTTGTCGTCTTTAATCAAACTATAGGAAGAACGTTTTTTTTTTCCGTTGCCGTTTTTGATGTCCACATATCGTTTTTCGATAGAAGATTGAACTAGCTTTATGATGTATTTCGGAATTGGCGGAGCAACCGGATCAATAGAAAATTTTGACTTAGAGGATTTCAAAAGTTTTCCTTCCAAACTATAAATGTTGATTTCGAAATTGTGAATATCGGATAATTCGTGGATTTTATCCTTAAAAATCAGCGGTAAATTACTAGGCGTAAGTGGATAGGTAGTATTCGAAAGTACGTAATTAATGTTCTCTTTTATGGCGTCTTCCTTGCGGTCTAACCGTTCTTGATGGTATTCTTTGGCTTCGTTTTTGAATTGAATAATTGAAATGGAAGCCAATAAAACAGATGCCACAATTATCAATAGAATCATCGAAAGGAAAATCCTAATTTGTAAAGAAAGCATCGATATCTTGAAGCCTTTGAGCATAGTTGTCAGTTGTCAGTTTTCAGTAGCAGCTGAATACTGCGGCTGAAAAACTATTGTTTTCTTTCACGAATTCTTTTGTAAAATTTAAAACCAAGCATAATCAAAACCGAAAACAATACAATCCCAACAACTCCATAAATCCAGTTTACGGCGTTTTTTAGAATGACTAAGAACACTACGGCAAACAGTATGATTGTGGCACCTTCGTTCCACAAACGCATAAAATTTGTGGAGTATTTTACTTCATCATTTTGCAATTCCTTGAATATTTGATGGCATTTAAAATGATACAAATACAACACAAATACGAAGCCAAGTTTCACGTGCATCCAAGGCATTTGCAACCAAGCTTTTCCAAGTTCAGTAAAAAACAGCATCCAAAAAGCAAAAATACTAGCTAAAATCGCCGATGGCCATGTAATAATATACCACAATCTATAGGTCATTATCTTGTATTGTTTTTGCAAGATTTCCTTTTCGGGTGAAGGTTTTTCGTTAGCTTCAATTTGGTAAACAAACAAACGAACAATATAAAAAAGTCCTGCAAACCATGTGATGACAAAGATTAAGTGCAAAGATTTTAGGTAGTTGTAGTAGTCCATGTTATAACTTTGTCTCTATTTACTCAGCCCAATCCTTGATCCAATTTCCAACCGTTTGGCACCATTCATCACTATCATTCAAACAGGGAATTGCCATAAAATTCTCGCCACCGTGCGCTTTGAACTCGTGATTGGCTTCCATGGCGATTTCTTCCAAAGTTTCTAAACAATCCGAAACGAAAGCCGGGGTTACCACTGCCAAATTCTTGATTCCTTTTTCGGGCATTTTGTTCACTTCAACATCGGTATAAGGTGTAAGCCATTTGTCTCCCGCCAAGCGCGATTGAAATGTCTGGCTGTATTTTCCTTC
>CAZHVE010000058.1:0-13850 GCA_964535705.1 uncultured Flavobacterium sp. | reverse complement strand
ACGGTTTGGTTTTAGACAAAAACGGACAAAAAATGTCTAAACGTCTAGGAAATGCCGCTGATCCGTTCGATACATTAAACGAATATGGACCTGATGCCACGCGTTGGTATATGATTTCCAATGCGAATCCTTGGGACAATTTAAAATTCGACTTGGAAGGAATTGCTGAGGTTCGACGCAAATTCTTTGGAACTTTGTACAACACCTATTCTTTCTTTGCCTTGTATGCCAATATCGATAATTTCGTTAATGCCGAAGCGGAAATTCCGTTAAACGAAAGACCAGAAATCGACCAGTGGATTATCTCTGAATTGAATACTTTAGTAAAAGTTGTTGATGAGGCGTATGCAGATTATGAACCTACGAAAGCCGCCCGCGCGATTTCGGAATTTGTGGGTGAAAACTTGAGTAATTGGTACGTTCGTTTGTGTCGTCGTCGTTTCTGGAAAGGTGAATATGCACAAGACAAAATCGCAGCTTACCAGACTTTATACACCTGTTTGTTGACCATCAGCAAGCTAGGTGCGCCAATCGCTCCTTTCTTTATGGACAAGCTTTACAGAGACTTAACTTTGGCAACACAATCAGAAAAATTTGTAAGTGTACATTTGGCAGAATTCCCAAAATATGTTGGAAACTTTGTTGATAAAACGTTGGAGAGCAAAATGCAGAAAGCACAGACGATTTCATCACTGGTTTTATCGCTTCGAAAAAAGGAAATGATAAAGGTGCGCCAACCCTTACAAAAGGTAATGATACCAATACTTGACGAGTCTCAACGTGCCGAAATTGAGGCTATTTCTGAGCTCGTAAAAGCAGAAGTTAATGTGAAAGAAATCATCCTTTTAGATGATGCCTCTGGGATTTTGGTAAAACAAATTAAGCCGAATTTTAAGACACTCGGACCACGATTCGGGAAAGATATTAGTCTGATTTCCAAATCAATAAATGATTTTTCTCAAGAGCAAATCAATCAATTGGAGCGGGAAGGAAGTCTTCCGCTTGTTATTGCCGGAAATAACATAAATTTATCATTGGAAGATGTTGAGATTTCTTCACAGGATATTGAGGGTTGGCTGGTTGCCAACTCAAACGGAATAACGGTTGCACTAGATATTACGATTTCTGAGGAATTAAAAGAGGAAGGAATTGCCAGAGAGCTAGTTAACAGGATTCAGAATATAAGAAAAGATTCAGGATTTGAGGTAACTGACAAAATTAAAGTACATTTGCAAAAAAATTCCGAGTTAGAAAAAGCGGTAAAGGCAAACGAAGCCTACATTAAATCCGAAACATTAACACAAACAATGGTTTTTGAAGATAATATTAGCAACGGAACCGAAATAGAATTCGACGAAATAAAAACAAAAATAGCAATCACAAAATAACTAGAAAATGACAGATGAAGTTGCAAGATACTCGGATGCTGATTTAGCAGAGTTTAAAGAATTAATTCTAAAAAAAATAGCCAAAGCGCAATTTGATTTAGATCTTATAAAAAGCGCCTATATGAACGATTTAAATAATGGAACCGACGATACTTCGCCAACATTCAAAGCGTTTGAAGAAGGCAGCGAAACCATGTCTAAGGAGGCTAATTCTCAGTTGGCAATTCGTCAAGAGAAGTTTATTCGTGATTTGAAAAATGCACTTTTCCGTGTAGAAAATAAAACGTATGGGGTGTGTAAAGTGACCGGAAAATTAATCAGCAAGGAAAGATTAATGATTGTACCTCACGCTACAATGAGTATTGAAGCTAAGAACCAGCAACGATAACCAATTAGTAACAAAGTAACTAAAGCTCCAATTGGGGCTTTTTTTTAGAAAATAGCATTACTGCTTTTGCGCCATCCAAAATTTTATAAAATGACATTACGAAAAGCTTACCTGATAGTTTTCCTCATCTTACTTGTTGACCAACTTTCTAAAATATACATCAAGACTAATTTCGTTTATGGTGAAAGTGGACAAATTGACATTACCAGTTGGTTCAAAATACTATTGATAGAAAATGAAGGAATGGCATGGGGGACAGTAATTCCGGGTATTTACGGGAAATTGTTTCTTACCTTTTTTCGACTAATTGCCGTTACAGGAATTGGCTATTGGCTATGGGATTCTGTTGAAAGCAAACACAGTTCAAACTATCTTATTGTGGCGATTTCCTTGATTCTTGCAGGTGCTTTTGGCAACATTATAGATTCTGTTTTTTACGGGGTGATTTTCGATGATAGCTACGGTCATTTGGCTACATTATTCACAGAAAAACCTTATGGTACTTGGTTTCACGGTAAAGTGGTTGATATGTTATACTTTCCGTTATTTGAAGGAAATTTTCCAGAATGGTTCCCTTTTTTGGGCGGACATCACTTTAAATTTTTTAATGCGATTTTCAACATTGCCGATATGGCGATTTCTACTGGCGTTGGGATTTTAATTTTCTTCAATAAAAAAGCATTTCATCAACATTAGTAACTTGGTGTTTAGCTTACTGACATCATCAAAATCGATAAACTGCATTCGGGGTAACACAATAATCAACTTTTACGTCGTTCTCAAAAATATCTCCAATTAAATCTTCGGCTTCAAAAAAGGACAAGCCTATTTTAATGGTTTCTGGATTACATTCTAGCAGGAATCGGTCATAAAATCCTTTGCCGTAACCCACACGATGTCCGGCTTTGTCAAAAGCCAAAAGCGGCACAAAGACCACATCAATCTTGTTCGTTGGAACTTCCAGTCCATCAACGGGTTCGGGAATATTATATTTGTTTTTTATGATTTTGGTGTTATCCGTCAAAAGAAAATGAACCAAAAGACGCGTTTCGAAATCGCATTTTGATAGGATGATTTCTTTGTCTTTTCCGCAAAGCAAATGCAAAATAAACTCGGTGTTGACTTCTTTTTGTTCGATAATGGGCAGGAAAATATGGAAATAGGTTTTTTCCCAAATAGGAAGCGTCAGCAATTTATTGGTAATAGCCAAACTCATTACCTCTATATCATTTTCGGAAAGATGGTTGCGCAGTGCTTTGGATTTGATTCGTAATTCTTTTTTAGTCATAAAATTTTCAAAGGATAAAAGTAGTTAATTTACAAATCTCTTTTTGGGTAACTGCTTTATTTTGGTATCGAATTTATTAACTTTGTTGTATGAATAACCCAACTCTCGAACTTCAAATTCAAACCTTACCTGACGGACCTGGCGTATACCAATATTATGACAAGGAAGGAAAGATTTTGTATGTGGGCAAGGCCAAAAATTTAAAAAAAAGGGTTTCCTCCTATTTTAATAAAATTCACGATACCGCCAAAACCAATGTTTTGGTCAAAAAGATTGTGACCATAAAACACATTGTCGTTCCCACGGAAACCGATGCGCTTTTATTGGAAAATAATCTTATAAAAACGCTTCAACCGCGATATAATGTTTTGTTGCGTGATGATAAAAGCTACCCCTGGATATGCATCAAAAAAGAACCTTTCTCTCGAATATTTTCAACCCGAAGATTAGTCAAGGACGGCTCGGAATATTTTGGTCCTTACACGAGTTTCAGGACTGTGAACACTATTTTGGAATTAATAGAAGAACTGTATCCGCTGCGAACCTGTAATTTTGATTTGAGTAAAAGCAATATTGAAATCGGGAAATTCAAGGTCTGTCTGGAATATCATATTGGCAATTGCAAAGGGCCCTGTGAGGGCTTTGAATCTTTGGAAAATTACCAAAAACAAGTAGATGCTATTCGCGAAATACTGAAAGGAAATTTTAAAGAATCAATGAAGGATTTCAAAAAAGTGATGACTGATTTGGCTCGGGAGATGCATTTTGAAGAGGCCCAAAAAATAAAAGAAAAAATAGAAATCCTCGAAAATTACCAATCGCGTTCCACAATTGTCAATCCAAAAATCACTAATATCGATGTGTTTTCGATAGTTTCTGATGAAAGTGCTGCCTTTGTGAACTTTCTGCAAATTTCCCACGGTTCGATTATTCGTTCCCACACGATGGAAATCAAAAAGAAACTAGATGAAACGGACGAGGAATTGTTGGAGTTGGCCATTATCGAACTCAGGGAACGTTTTCAATTGTTGTCCAAAGAAATCGTTGTCCCGTTTGAAGTGCATTTGGGCGAAAATATAAAAATTACTGTTCCGCAATTGGGTGATAAAAAGCAAATTCTGGATTTATCCATTCGAAATGCCAAGTTTTATCGAATAGAGCAATTAAAACAATTGCAAATTGTGGATCCAGATCGTCACGCCAACCGAATTATGGCACAAATGCAAAAGGATTTGCGATTGCCGGTAGAACCCCGTCACATTGAATGTTTTGATAATTCGAATATACAGGGAACCAATCCAGTGGCGGCTTGCGTTGTTTTTAAAGACGGAAAACCCAGTAAAAAAGACTACCGCCATTTCAATATAAAAACTGTCGAAGGCCCGGATGATTTTGCCTCGATGACCGAAGTGGTGTATCGTCGCTACAAACGATTATTGGAGGAAAGCGAACCTTTACCACAGCTCATTATCATCGATGGTGGAAAAGGACAATTGTCATCGGCGTTGAAAAGTATTGATGAATTGGGCTTGCGCGGAAAAATCACGATAATTGGCATAGCCAAAAGATTGGAAGAATTGTTTTATCCCGGTGATTCAATTCCGTTGTATCTCGATAAAAAATCAGAAACACTGAAGGTAATTCAGCAATTGCGAAATGAAGCGCACCGATTTGGTATTACTTTTCATCGAGATAAAAGGAGTAAAGTTGCGCTTAATTCTTCGATGGAAAGCATTCCTGGAATTGGAGAAAAGACAATGCTGGCGTTAATTAAACATTTCAAAAGTGTTAAAAGGTTGCAATTAGCCACAGAAAAGGAAATTTCTGAGGTGGTAGGGGTTTCAAAAGCCAAAAAAATTACCGACTTTTACAAGACCAAAAGCTAATTAATGAAAAAGTCTGCTCTAATCGTTTTTCTTTTTTTCAGTTTCCTGTCTTCTTTTTCACAAGACTCTATTAAAAAACTCAAAATAGGACTAGTTTTGAGTGGGGGTGGTGCCAAAGGATTTGCTCATATTGGTGTGTTGAAAGTATTGGAACAGGCCGGAGTAAAAATTGATTATGTTGGAGGAACCAGCATGGGAGCCGTCGTGGGAGGTCTTTATGCTTCAGGATACAGTGCTACCCAAATTGATTCTATTTTTAGAACTATAAACTTTGATAATTTACTTCAAGATTTTATCCCTCGTACCTCAAAAAATTTTTACGAAAAGAGAAACGACGATTTGTATGCCTTTGTTTTGCCTTTTTACAAGTTCAAAATCGGAATTCCAGAAGCGCTATCAAAAGGAATGTACAATTTTAATTTATTAAGCGCCGTAACTAGAAGTGTTCGACACATAAGGGATTTTAACTCGTTGAAAATTCCATTTTTGTGCATGGCCACAAACATAGAAACCGGCGAACCGGTTACCCTGAATAAAGGCAATTTAGCTTATGCCATGATCGCAAGTTCCGCATTTCCCACCTTGTTTTCTCCAGTAGAAATGGACGGAAATTTACTAGTAGATGGAGGTGTCGCAAATAATTATCCTATAGAGGAAGTGAAAAAAATGGGTGCCGACATTATTATTGGAGTGGATGTCCAAGACGGTTTATTAAACAGGACAGGACTTAAAGATGCCACCAGAATTTTAGGTCAGGTTACAACACTTCAGTCCATAGAAAAAATGAAGACAAAAATAACAGATACTGATATTTATATAAAACCGGACATCAAGAGTTTTGGTCTCATATCATTTGATAGGGGGCTTGATATTATTGAGAAAGGAGAAGAAGCTTCTTTTGCGGTCTATGAACAATTAAAGAAATATGGAAACAAAGATTACAAACCAAATAATTTAAAAATAACAGTTGACAGCCTTCAGATTAACAATATCATTATAAATAATTTAAATAACTATACGCCATCTTACATTAAGGGAAAATTGGGCTTTAAAGAAGGAGAAAAAATCAGCTATACCGATTTGAAAACAGGAATTGACAACTTAAATGCTACCCAAAACTTCAGCGCTATAAATTATACATTTGAAAACAATGATTCAAGGGATGACTTAAAATTAACATTAAATGAAAACACCAATAAAACTTTTTTGAAATTTGGATTGCATTATGATGGGTTGTTCAAAAGTGCCGTTTTGGTGAATCTTACCCAGAAAAAAACTTTTTTTAAAAATGACATAGCCTCTTTAGACGTCGTCTTAGGGGATAATTTAAGGTATAATATGGATTATTATATTGACAACGGCTTTTATTGGAGTTTTGGTTTCAAATCCCAATTCAATCAATTTAATAGAAATGTAGCCAAAGAAATAAGCGGTTTATATCAGAATTCTCCAGAAATAAAAACCATCAATGTTGATTTTTCCGATTTAACCAATCAGGCTTATTTTCAGACCTTATTCGCACAGAAGTTTTTGATAGGAACGGGGGTTGAATTCAAATTCTTAAATATAAAGTCCGAAACTCTCACTAGTAACTATAACATAATCGATAAAAGCAATTATTTAAGTGCGTTTGGTTATGTAAAATACGATTCTTTTGACAACAAACATTTCCCCAAAAAAGGATGGTGTTTTTCAGGTGATATTCAATCCTATTTACTCTCTTCTGATTATACCAAAATATTTAAGCCTTTTTCTATTGCGAAGGCCGATTTCGCAATTGCTAAAACGGTTTTAAAAAAAATTACCCTAAAATTCCAAGCGGACGGCGGTCTTTCATTTGGAAACCAAAACCTCCCTTTTTTTAACTTCGCTCTAGGGGGTTTCGGATGCGCTACTTTAAATAATTTTAAACATTTTTATGGGTATGATTTTTTGGGTATAGCTGCTAATAGTTATCTAAAAGCCGCTACAACTGTTGACTACGAAATTTTTAAAAAAAACCATATCAATTTGTCTGCTAATTTTGCCAATCTCGAAGATAACCTTTTCCAATCCTTTGATTGGCTATTAATTCCAAAATATTCTGGTTATGCTCTTGGGTATGGACTAGAAACCATAATTGGTCCTATAGAGATTAAGTATTCTTGGTCACCTGAAGCCGGAAAAGGATATACTTGGTTTAGTATTGGATTTGGGTTTTGATTTTTGGAAAACCCCTATATTAATCAATAATAGGATACACAGGCTGATTAGAGCAACTCCATTTATTACTTAAAAACAAGCGGAATAGAGTTTAATCCGAACCACCAAATGCTTATTATGAAGCTATTCTAAGTCGACAGGGCAAGTGTGAATATGATTAGAAGTATATAGCAGCTATCGAAAATCTTGCTATCATGGTAGATGCCGGTGCCGATGGCTATTTTTGCAGATTTTTACAAAACTAATTGAAAACAGAACCACGCTTTTTTTGAAATCATCCAACGAATGGGGTCAGAAGTTTTTGGATCCGGGAATTTCAAACCTCTTTTCGAGTCCTTTAAAGGGAACATCAATTACGAGGAACATTAAAAAAGCGACTTTTTTTTATATAATGTAAAAAAAGAACCTAATTTAACAACTATCTTGATAAATCTTCTGTTAAACTTTAATTTTAGTTAAAAAAACATAGGATTGTTAGTTATCTTTGTACTCGAAAGCTGGAAGGGGTGGTTTCCTTGCAGTTATTTCATATAAATTTCATAATTTATAATTTTTTTGGTTAGTTAATAGCATAAAAACTCAGTCATTATTTGACTGAGTTTTTTTGTTTTAATACATTTGGAACAAAATTTGTATTTCCAGTTTAGAAGCAGCATTAAAAACTCCATGAAAAAAATAATCATAATATTACTATTTATTACAACTGTAAGTTTTGATTCTCACAAACAAGATTCCTATCTTGTGGGGGAATGGTTTAAATTCCGGATACATTATGGATTTATAAATGCAGGCTATGCTACTCTGGAAGTTAAAGAAGCTTCAATTAACAACAAAAAAGTTTTTCACGTTATAGGGAGAGGATATACCACGGGAATGTCCAGATTTTTTTTTAAGGTAGATGACTTGTATGAAAGTTATATTGATAAGGATACCGGAAATCCATATCAATTTGTTAGGAAAATAGACGAAGGGGGGTATGTCAAAAATCAGGAAGGGTTTTTTAATCAGTCGGGTAATAAAATTCTGGTGAAGGATTATAAAAACCAAACTGAAAAAACCCTCGAAATTCCAAAAAACACTCAAGATATCGTTTCAACATTTTATTACTTGAGGAATTATCCCGCCATTGATAAAATAAAACCGGGAGAATTCGTTTCTATCGATATGTTTTTTGATGATGAGACCACAAAGTTCAATCTTAAGTTTTTAGGTCGAGAGGATGTTACAACCAAATTCGGAGTAGTGCCAACCATGATTTTTAGACCATTGGTTCAATCTGGACGCGTTTTCAAGGAAGAGGAAAGTTTGACAGTTTGGATTTCTGACGACAACAATAAGTTGCCTGTTAGAATAAAAGCAAACCTTGCCGTAGGATCAATTAAAGCGGATTTAGATGGATTCAAAGGATTGAAATATCCATTTAAAGTAAAAATTAATCAATAATAATCATAAATTAGGCCTCTATTAAAAAAGGGAATTAGCCTTTTTATCCATCAATACTTTTTTCTCAACACTCGAAGTAATGATCCTTTACAAAAACGGAAAAAAGAAATGATAGTTTAATTGCCAAACATACACACTTTGAGAAAAGTATCTATACTTATAATTGTTTTATTCTCGTTGGTTTCTTGTAGACAGTCCGAAACGGGGAGCATAATTCCAGATAAAAATCCTCCTACTGAATCCAATAATTTTGGGTTTAATCTCAATGATTTTAATGTTTTTCATGACACCATTTGCAGAGGGGATACTTTTGGCAGTATTATCGAAAATCAAAATCTTGGAGACAAGCAAGTATATGACATTATAGAAAAAGTAAAAGACAGTTTTAATGTGAAAACCATTAAAATTGGCAAGCCATTTACTTTATTGAGAACAAAAGACCGCCATAAAAAACTGGAAGTTTTCGTTTATCAGCCTGATAGAGCTAGTTATTATGTTATTGATTTGAGAGATTCGGTTTTGGTTTACAAAAAAACAAGGCCAATACGTTTCAAACAAAGAACCATTGCAGGAAAACTGGACGGCTCCTTATCGGAAGCCTTAAACAAAAAAGGCGTTGACGTGGCTTTGGCGCATAAATTAACGAAGGTGTATGCTTGGTCGATAGACTTCTTCAAGTTAAAAAAAGGGGACAAATTTGGCATAACCTTTACCGAAAGATACATTGACGATACAATTTATGATGGCGTCGACAGTCTAAAAGCTGCCTTTTTTGAGTACAAAGGAAAATTAATTTATGCTTTCCCTTTTGCCCAAAATCAAGTTTCAGGGAAACTAGATTATTATGATGATGAAGGAAAAGCTCTTAAGAATTTTTTCCTTAAGGCGCCATTAAAATTTGTAAGTATCACCTCCCATTTCGCCAAAAATAGATTTCATCCCGTACAACTTATCTGGAAAGCGCACAAAGGAACAGATTATGCGGCTCCGTCAGGAACGCCAATCATGACGACTGCATCCGGAGTAGTGGAGCAAACCGGATATTCTGCAGGAAATGGAAATTTCGTAAAGGTTAAACACGGCAAAACCTATTCGACTCAATATTTACACATGTCAAAAATTTTGGTTCGCAAAGGGCAAAGAGTAAATCAGGGGAGTATTGTAGGAAAAGTAGGGAGTACAGGACTTGCAACGGGCCCACATGTGTGTTATCGATTTTGGAAAAACGGAGTACAAGTAGATGCTTTGAAACTGAAATTACCCAACTCCCAACCGATGGACAGCAAAAATTTACCCCGATTTATGACTCAAATAAAACCGTTGAAGCGAGAATTGGACAGCGTCGCAAATTTATAGTGAAATAAGTATCTTTTGTCTTACCCTATGATAAAATGGGAATGTATATTTTACAAACTAATAGTGTAAATTTGTCTCTCAAAAATAAAAAAATCAATTGTCAATATTCACAAATTAAAATTACAATGGCACTACAAAATACAAATCCCACTACAACATTAGCTTGGCATAAACTTCAGAAGCACTTTCAGGAAATGCAAAATGCATCTATGAAAGAAATGTTCAGCGAAGACAAAACGAGAGCATCACAATTTCATTTGCATTGGAATGATTTCGTAATTGATTATTCTAAGAATATCGTTAATCAAGAAACCATGAATTTGTTGCTGGAATTGGCAAATGAAGTACAATTAAATGACGCAATTTCAAAATATTTTGAAGGTTATATTATTAATCAAACGGAAAATAGAGCTGTTTTACATACCGCTTTGCGAGCCACTGCAATTTCAAAAATAGCAGTAGATGGACAAAATGTAATCCCTGAAATTTTTCAAGTAAAAGAAAAAATTAAAAACTTCACTAACGAAGTGGTGAACGGCGACAGAAAAGGGTTTACAGGAAAATCGTTTACGGATGTTGTCAATATTGGTATTGGTGGTTCAGACCTTGGTCCCGCCATGGCTGTTGAGGCATTGCAGTTTTATAAAAATCATTTGAATGTTCACTTTGTGTCGAATGTAGATGGAGACCACGTTAATGAAATCATTAAAAAACTAAATCCAGAAACTACACTTTTTGTTATAGCCTCCAAAACATTTACCACTCAGGAAACACTGACTAATTCACAGACTATCAAAAAATGGTTTTTAGAATCGGCAAAGCAAGAGGATGTGGCCAAACATTTTGTGGCGGTTTCAACCAATATTCAAAAAGTTACTGAATTTGGAATCAATCCTGATAACGTTTTCCCAATGTGGGATTGGGTTGGTGGTCGATTCTCCTTGTGGAGTGCCGTTGGGCTTTCAGTAAGTTTGGCCGTTGGGTTTGATCATTATCATGCATTGTTAACCGGTGCCAATGAAATGGATGAACATTTTAAAACGGCCGATTTTGATAAAAACATCCCTGTTACACTAGCATTGTTAAGCATTTGGTATAATAATTTTTTTGGCGCAGAAAGCGAAGCCTTGATTCCGTATACGCAATATTTGCAAAAACTGGCGCCTTACTTGCAACAAGGCACAATGGAAAGCAACGGGAAAAGTGTTGGTCGCGACGGAAAACAGGTAAACTATCAAACGGGAACCATTATATGGGGTGAACCCGGAACCAATTCGCAACACGCTTTTTTTCAATTAATTCACCAAGGAACTAAATTAATTCCTTCTGATTTTATTGGGTTTGTAAAACCATTATACGGAAACGAAGATCATCACGACAAATTAATGTCAAACTTTTTTGCTCAAACAGAAGCCTTAATGAACGGGAAAACGGCGGAACAAGTTCAGGTGGAGTTTGACAAACAAGTACTTACGGCAGAAAAAGCCAAATCCCTTTTGCCTTTTAAAGTTTTCAACGGAAACAAGCCTACTAATACCATTCTAATTCAAAAATTGACCCCAAAGTCCTTGGGTTCTTTGATTGCTTTATACGAGCACAAGATTTTTGTGCAAGGAATAATCTGGAATATTTTCAGCTATGATCAATGGGGCGTTGAGTTGGGCAAACAATTGGCTAATTCAATCCTAGATGAAATAAATTCAAAAAAGGTAAATTCTCATGATAGCTCCACAGCATTTTTATTAAATCACTTTTTACAGAACAAATAAAAAGACAATGTTCTTTTTCGATTTTAAATACAAAGTGTGTAATTTAAAAAAGGCACTCTTGATATAAGAATGCCTTTCTTTTATGCCTTTTTTTATTATATTTGTTAAAACAAAAAACTTATTTATGTGCGAGTTCATTCAAAAATTTCATTCTGGCTGGGCTTATTTAGCAGTTTTAGCATTAATAATTGCACTTATTAATTCATTGTTTGGATTCTTCACCAAAAAGGAATTTATGGCGAAAGATCGGTTAATTGCCCTTATTGGCTTAGTTACACTACATACCCAATTATTAATAGGCTTTATTTTGTATTTTGTTTCTGGAAAAGGTTTTGATTCCTTAGGACAAATGAGTAACTCGGAATTACGACTAACCTCACTAGAGCATCCATTAATAAACTTGATTGGTATTGCCTTGATAACGATAGGTTGGATGAAACATAAAAAATTAACAACGAGTCAATCGAAATTTAAGACATTTTCTATTTATTATGGTTTGGGACTAGTGCTTATATTGAGTAGAATTCCATGGAAGTCTTGGTTTTAAAACATATTAAAAGCCCTTTTTTAACCTGGGCTGTGGTGTTTTTGCCAAATTGACTTCACAAAAAAGTAAATAATGAAAAAAACGTTCACGCTTTTTCTTTCCATTGCTCTTGTCGGTGTTGCGATTAGCCAGACCTTGAATAAAGACAAACAAAAGGCGATTGCTGCTAAAGACACCGTTAAAAAGAGCAAAGCACTTTTTTTACCCCAAGAAATTGCTTCGGATTCTTTGTTCATTGCAACAGATAAATATATCCCTTATAAAAAAAATGCCCACGCATCCTATTATGCAGATAAATTTAACGGAAGGAAAACTACTAGCGGCAAAAGGTTTGACAATAACAAATATACCGCTGCGCACAAAAAACTACCTTTTGGAACAAAAGTCAAAGTGACCAATGAGGTCACCGGTAAATCAGTAATCGTTGAAGTGACAGACAGGGGGCCTTTTGTTAGGTCAAGAGAAATTGATTTATCAAAACGTGCTTTTATGGAAATTGCAAAAAACAAATCGGCAGGAACCATGCTAGTAACCATTGAAGTACTTCAAAAATAGTTAGACACTATTCTAAAAAGGGTGTAAGTTTAAAAAAAAACGGCACCTCATTTGAACTGCCCCCAAAAAGTTAGACACTATTTGGGGGTATTTTTATGGAAAGAAAAACGAAGTTTGATTATGCATTTAAGCTTGAATGTATAAAATTAGTATTAGAAAAGCATTCTTCAATTGAATCTGTTTCTAATCAAAAAGGAGTTAGTAAATCTAATCTTGGTAAATGGGTTGGATTTTACAAACAGTATGGTGTCATAGCTTTGTTGCCAAGAAAGAATCAAAGTTATTCCGTTAATTTTAAGTTGAAAGTATTAAAAGCTATCGATAAAGATTTTTTATCTTTAAGCGAAACCTGCCTGAAATTTAATATTCCAGACGCCGCTATTATTGTTAAATGGCAAAGAGATTTTGCTAACTTTGGTCTAGAAGGATTACAATCAAAACCACGAGGCAGACCAAAATCTATGAATATCAATAAACGCAAAAAGCGAAAATCAGACAAACCGCTAACCAGAGAAGAAGAACTTCTTTTAGAGAATCAAGCACTGCGTTGTGAGAACGAATTGCTAAAAAAGTTGCAAGCCTTAATTCAAGCAGAAGAGAAAGCCAGAAAGCGCAAGCCATAATGGAATTAAGGCATAAATTTGATTTGAATTTACTTTTAAATCAAAGTAATATGGCACGAAGTAATTTTTATTATCATCAAAAAAAGATTAAATCAACCGATAAATATCAAGAAATAAAAGAGTTGATAAAATCCATTTATCACAAACACAAAGGACGCTATGGATATAGAAGAATTACAGACGAATTAAACAATAATGGATTAGTAATCAATCATAAAACGATTTTGAGGTTGATGAAATTGTTAGGGTTAAAGAGTTTAATTAGAGTCAAAAAATACAAATCATACAAAGGAGAACAGGGTAAAATTGCACCCAATATTCTAGCAAGAAAATTTAAAGCAGCTGAACCAAATCAAAAATGGGCAACCGATATAACCGAGTTTAATGTCTCTGGTCAGAAATTGT